>NZ_JBFRGE010000013.1:0-116042 GCF_052115185.1 Paenibacillus sp. 2TAB19
CGGTCGTATACCATGCAAGTGCTCATAAATACGACTTTGACATTATGCTTACGGCATTGTTCCATAATATAAAAGGTCCCGATTGTATCGTTATTAAAAGTCGTACGCGGATCGTCTATCGAATCCTGAACGTTAATAGAAGCTCCAAGATGATAGCAGATGTCGAATGCATAATTGTTGAATAAGGATTCAAGCAATTGTTCGTCAAGGATCGATCCTTTAATAAAGGCTTTGAAGTTCGGATGCTCACGAAACTCCGCAATGTTTTGTTCGCGTCCATTGGAAAGATCGTCAAGCGCCCATACGGAGTGCCCGTCGGCAAGCAATTGCTTAGTCACCCATCTTCCGATAAAACCCGCTCCGCCTGTAAGTAAAATGTTCATGCCTAATCACCTTTTCCTCTATTGTTATACTCGTTTATCAAACAGCTGTAATAAATCGATGCGTGCCAAATTCCTTCTGCCCAATGAGTATCTCTCAGCCTGCCGTCTTCTTTAAAGCCTATTCTTCCGAAAAACTTCTGTTTGGGAACATCAAATTCGTAGATTTCACCCCACAAACGATGTAGTCCAAGCTCATCGAAGCCATAGGCCATCATCACTTTGGCTGCATCATCCGCATATATCTCATCAATGTATAGCTCATCCGCTCCGATATAAATCGAGAAATCCGCGCTTCTATTGACCCAATCGATATAACATAATCCGCAGGCGCCTAGCAATCGTCCGGTAGACAGTTCTGTAATAGCGAACATGACCGTATTTCGATCCGAAAGAACAAACTTCTCGTACCATTGATTCTGGTTGTCGCTATTCAGTTCCCTATATTCGCGGAAGTATCTGCGAAATTGAGGCTTATTTCTCCAAGCCATCAATTGATTCAGGTCTTCTCGCTCTATCGCTCTTAAACCAACTACTTGACCATCCAACATGTTAGATCACCACATCCGTCAGGTACAAGGCTTCCCCTTGCTTTTTCGATACGGATATCTTCCTGCCGATCACTTGAGCAGCTTGGTAAGGAGCCAAAGAACCTCCAGGCGCCGGACGAAGCTCTTCCAGGTCCGCTTTATTAATCGTTTCGCCCGAAGCGATGTCCCTCGTCAACCGAAGGCAGCGGCGTTGAACGACGGACGTTTCCTGCTCGTTGTCCTCAATCCTTTTTACGCCGTCGCCCAAAGCAGCCTCCAGCTCTCTGCTTCGGTCAACCATCTCCCTCCATGTAACAGGATTCATGGAGAACAGATGATCCGGACCTTTACGATCATTGTCGTCCGTGAGATGTTTCTCGATTACCCTCGCTCCGTAAGCGATGGCCCCAAGTACCGTTGCATGGCCGGGCGTATGATCGGACAAACCGAGAATCGCATCCGGATAGCGCTGCGCATACATTTGAAGCACTCGCAGGTTAACATGCTTAAGATTGCCAAGATCCCCTGTGTAATTCGTATTGCATTGCATAAGCACAATTTGATCGTTATATGGTCTTATTGCCTCCATAGCGCGGTCTACGTCTTCTAAAGAAGATGCACCTGTCGCGATTAATATCGGCTTATTACATTGTGCGATTTTCTCAATAAGCGAAATCCAGGTAATATCGCCGGAACCGATTTTAAAAGCCGGCACATGTTGTTCCAATAACTCGATAGCTTCATAATCGTACGGAGTTGTCATGAAGTCGATTTGCGCTTCCTTCGCTGTACGAACAAGCTCGGCTGTCCAGTCGCGATTGCACTCGTATTGCTTATATACGTCAAACACGCTTTTTTCCCATGCGGATTGATGTCCTACTTTTAGATTCTCGAAACCTACCGCGCTTACGATTTTACTCGCTTCGAAATGCTGGAACTTCGCCGCATCCGCTCCCGCTTCCTTCGCAATCCAAATCAATTCCTTCGCCCGTTCCAAATCCCCGTCATGGTTCGAGGCTATATCCGCTATGAAGTAAGCCGGCAGATCGCGTCCGATCTCGAATTCGTTTATTCGGATAGTTTTATTCATGGCCAGCATGCCTCTTTTCTATAAATTCATTTTTGAGAGACGATATCACGCCTTGCAAATCAGGAAATGTGTACCCTACTTTGCTTTCTGCTCTGGATACGTCCAGCCCCAAGCTTTCCGCTCTCTCAATTCCGTCTTTAATTTGTACAACGCTGCCTTCTTCCACCTCGTCCAAACGGTACTCAAGCGATGTCGCTAACGCCTCGATAAATGTTTTCTTAGATGAGACCTCGCTGCTTGCTATGTTCCATACCCCGGCTGCTTTAGTAGCAATCAGATCAAAGAGAATGGCAGAAAAATTTCTAACATCTATGCTTGAAGTGAAATAATCTTTAAACATCGTAATCTTGCGCTGCTTCTGCAGGGAGTCAATCACCCACTCGACAAAGGTCTGCGATTGCTGGCAGCCTCTAAAGCCTACAATATTTGTCCGCACGACCAAGGACATTGGATTTGTTAATGCAAACGTCTCTCCGGCATATTTGGTCCGTGCGTATTCATTAACCAGATCCACTTGACTTGTCTCGTTATGTTTTTCAGAACCATGCCCCGTAAAATAATGATCTGTCGAAATATGTACGAAGTAACTATCGACTACACGCGCCGTTTTGGCCATTATGTCCACGCTGCGCGCATTCACCGCATAAGCATACCCGGGATCGTCAGTGCATTCTTTCAAATTAACCGATGCCGCGGCATTAATGATAAGATCAGGTCTGACATCATAAATAATTTGTCGAATGGAATCGTCATCCGTTATATCCACTCTGCGTTCGCCATGTTGACGAGAAACAGTTATGACCTCGTAATCTCGCAATTTGGCCTCATTATTCAGCGCTTGTCCAAGCATGCCTGAAGCCCCAAAAAGCAATAACCTCATCATGAACCTCACTCATCTTTTCTTTTTTTCAATAGGATATGCGTCTCGGAAGAAAAGTCTTTTTTGTCGAACAGAAGTTGAATCGCATCAATCTCTTCTGAAAACATGCCTTTAAATAGATCTAACGCTGAAGCACTGCAACTGGTATGCAGTTCATTGAGCATAAACCGATACAAGTCGATTGCATCCGCTCCGAAACTCCATTTTCCGATAAGATCGAATCCATATTCTTCACAAAACCACTGGGTATGACCGCCTGACAACAAACGATTAAAGTGATTTTGATTAACAAGCTCAAAATACACGCTTATCGAAAATAAAGGCAAAGATAAATAGAAGTACTCGATATGATCATTCTTTTTCACTTCTGCCAAAAACTCTCTAGGATTTACGAGATGCTCCAGCACTCCTATCATCGTCAGTACTTCGGATTCCGTATCCTGTACGATGCGAAGAATATCTTGCATATCGTTTTTCTCGACTAACGATTCGCCCAACATCGTATTTGCTAGCCTTACCTGTTCCTCGGACACTTCGTATCCTCGAACATCGTCTAACCCGAATTCTTTTTTTAGCGAATATACAAAATGTCCGCTCCCGGAGCCAATGTCGCAATACGACATTTCATTAGCGTTACGACCGTCTTCGACCAAACAATCCAATAGAAATTTCACCTTAGGGTTGTAAACCTTGCTTACTCTTTCTAAATATTGCTTATCTTCAACGGCTCTGTAGTATTTAGCGTAATCGCTTTCCGGACTTACGTAAAGCTGTTCCACAAAAGCCTGCGTATCCTCATATCCACCGTTCAAATGATTGCATCGTTCACAAAGATAATATTCTATATCATGTTTGACGAAAAACGCATTCCCAAAAGGATGCTTGCAGTTTTTACAAACTGATCTTCGCGGTTGTTGCTTATAAATCTCAGCTTGCCGCAAATTTTCTATTAAAAGTTCCTGATCCTTATCAAAAAAGTCCTGTTTGATATCCAGTATATCATTGCTTTTTTTCCCATACTTGACGAATGACAATCGAATCAATCCCCTTAATTGATTTGGCTATCCTATTCTAGTTGCTATATTAATGGGTTAAGTTTTTTCTGTTCGATATGCTTATTAATATCCACCAAYGCAGGATACCGTTTCATTAATTTTATCGCTTCGCTCCAATGAAAGGTATCGCCGGCAGTGTACAGATGATTGTATATTTCCGTTAAGTGTCTGTAATCCTCTTCCGTGTCCAACGTCCAGCGATAATGCGAGTAATCCGCGTCCCCGGTGTAATAAGCAAGTTTAAACCGACTCGGATTTTGATAAAAATACGGCGTTACATGTTCAAAATGATCGGCCGAATGCGCCTCTTGATAAGCAAGCTCTAGTCCTTCCATCGTAAACACTTCGGTATCCAAGCCACGCGGGAAAGTCCTCTCGATCGTATTGCTGGCGTAGTCAACTTTACGGTCCATAAAGAAACGGATCGTTTCGTTAGTCACCTCAGGATCAATTACCGGGCAATCCGACGTAATCCGAATGACGATATCGGCATTATATTGTTTAGCCGCCTCATAATAACGGGATAATACGTTTTCTTCGCTGCCTCGATACCACGCTGCTTCGATTCTTTCCGCCTCTGTTATGATGGCATCGTCACTCGGTTTAATTGTAGTCGCAATAACGACTTCATCGATCAACRGCACCTTGCGCAAGCGATCAACGACATGTTCCAGCACCGTTTTATCCATAAGCGGCATGAGCACCTTGCTYGGCAATCGGGTTGAACCCAATCTGGCTTGAACGATAGCGACTGTCCTCATTCTAGCTCATCACCATTTCGTAATTTGATTTAATCAATTGATTTTGAATTAACATATGTCGAATTTCTTCTTTGCTGACGATTGACGCGTTATTGGACGCATAGCTCTTTATCGGCGCAGGCTGGGCGTTTTCGTAATCGCGCTTGCCAATATACTGGTTGGGAATAACGAACATATCCGAAAACTCAAGCGCGTTAACCGACTCATCCTCCGTCATTAATTCTTCAAACAATTTCTCGCCCGGCCGAATGCCGATTTCCTCGATGCTTACTTCTGAAGAGGATATTTGCTGCGCTTTGCAGGTTTCTTCAATGACGACTTCCGCTAACTCCTGCAGCATGATAACCGGCATCTTCAGAATGAATACTTCTCCGCCTTGGGCCATCGTCATCGCTCGGATCGTGAGCTCCGTCGCTTGCTTAAGAGACATCATAAACCTGCTCATTCTGGAGTCCGTTAATGTGATGTTTCGTTGCCCGACAATTTGTTTTTGGAATAAAGGAATCACGGAACCTCTCGAGCCCATGACGTTGCCAAATCGAACGGCCGCAAATTTCGTTTTTCCCGCTCCCCCGTAATATTGGGCTGCGGAAATGAGCCTCTCTGCCATTAACTTAGAGGCTCCATATGTATTGGAAGGCGATATTGCTTTGTCCGTGCTCGTAAACACCGTCTTCTGCACACCGCTGTCGATAGAAGCTTGAATGACGTTCTGGGTTCCAATAATGTTTGTCTGCACCGCTTCGAAAGGATTATATTCGCACGCCGGTAYATGCTTCATTGCAGCAACGTGAAATACATAGTCGATATCCTGCATAGCTCGGCGAACTCTCGTGTAATCCCTAATATCGCCGATTAAAAACCGAACGTTGGAATGGTCTCTCAGCGTTTGCTGCATCTCGAATTGTTTGTATTCATCCCGGCTGAAAATACGCACAACCTGCGGCTGTTCCTGCAATATCGTTGAGACGAGAGATTGCCCGATCGTTCCTGTACCGCCGATGATCAATACTTTTTTATCTTTGAAATATCCTTGCATCCATATTCCCCCTAAGAGTGTGTGCTAGCCTTGCTGCCTTCTAAACGATAAAGCGTTTCACTAACAATACCCTTAAATTGAGATGCTTTACCAAGCATGGATTGTATGAGAGGCAACATAATCTTAATGGCAAAATCCGCTTTTTTAATGAGATTTGACTCCCCTGCAAATACCGGCAAGTCTCTTTCGAATTCTAGCAGTTCGTTTCTGCTTACTTTCAAATATAATCCTTGAAACGGATCGCTCCTTAGCATAGCTTTCCAATCAGAATCTATTTCCTGAAAGGCGCTCAAGCACTTGGACGGCTTTCTCCTGCTCCATTCCGGCAACTGCTTAAGCTGCCGTTCTAGCTTAGCTAGCCGTTCTTCGAACAGATCCATCTCCATCGGCAGTCTCTTAATTTTATCATTAATATACGAAATACGGGTTTCATTGTATGCATTGAGTTCGGCAATTTCATTCTTGACGAATGCGTCATCGACTAGCTCTCGTTCCAAGCTTTGATAGACTTGGCTCATTGGCTGATAGATCGTATGCTTTATTTTCGCCCCTTTGCTCGAAGCATTCACAAATCGAATATCGGAGAATTGTTCCAGCAGAGCTTCTATATTGGCAAGCGTTTGTCCCATGCCGGGGCTGATCCGGTTCCTTCCCCCTTGCACATTCTCGACAAACAGATCCGCACGATTAACAACTTCTTTCATTTCGTCATCGGTTTTATGCCGAGCTCCCGCCGCATACATCGTATTATCCGGATAGGACAAATCCTGGCCTGTAAAAACAATGGTGTGGCATCCCATAAATATCGCCGCTTGCACGGCTGTCCCCGTTACGGAATACGTCGAGAGGAAGCGCGGCTCTTCCTGCTTCACCTCCAGAAAGTGATCCATCGTACTATCGTTATCCAAAAAGAGATGAATAAGATTTCCATGATTTCGGTCGATAATCTGATAGTTGATCATAGGCGCAAAGACAAGAGGTATATCTTCAATATTAATGTTTTTAAACACATTGTAGTTCGGTTCCCCTCCGTCGATAGAGACGATTAAATGAGGAGTAATTCCATAATGGAGCAAGGATTGAATGGCAGAACCCGCAGCAATTAGAATAGCGTGTTTTTTGAGCTTATGCAGCCACTCAACATCCAGTTCCAGCGAAGGACCTGCACCGATAATGATGGCGGTCTTCCCCTCAAACTTATTTTTCAATCCTGATAACGAAGGCGAATGCAGTGTGGCTTGGAGATTGTACAAGCTATTGCGAACCCATTCCGTTCCGAACATTTCGGTCATCTTAATAGAGCTATTGAAGTTTGAAACGGCTGCTGCCGCTTCATTATAAAAGTGATCCAAATCATTTTTTTCAATGCGATCGTACTTAGGGAGAGCAAACAAGTGCGGCTCTCCTTTCATATATCTTGCAAAATGATAAAACATTTGCTCCTTTTGCTTTCTATCGGTTCCCAAAACGAAGTTGATGCCGGCATTACTTTCAAATAAAGATACGAAATCAAACACTTCCATCGCGGCCATAAAGATTTGCACATTCGGTTCATATATATATAATCGGAACTGCGGATATAGCTCAGCGTATTGCACGACCTGATATCCTAATCCAAAACCATAGAAGAAAACGCTCGTAGCTTCCGTCTCGTTAACAGCCAGAGAGCCGACCCATTTTGAAGCTTCGTAACCGGGATTATAGCGGCTGTGCAAAAATACTCCTTCGCCTTCTGACAACGCTACGCAAAGATTCGGGCTTCCGTTATTACTGTTCGTAATGCGGTACTTTTTCCAGTCCCTTGTGACTCCGCTAATCTGGGCATAAATGGAGGGCTGCTTCCTCCGAATATAATTCATATTCGATGCAAACTGTTCTTGAAGCTTGCTCGAGCCCGGCCCAAGATCGACGAACAGTTGGTCAAAAACCGGATTTAACTCATATATAATAATATCGCCTGCTCCTGCATAATCTTCTCGGTCCATATAATCGTTCATGATCCGAAACGCATCCTTGATGGCATCGATTGCCTGCTTAATATGCTTCTGCCCCGGATGGCCGGGATCCATGCTACCCAGGTCTTCGTTCAGACCCGACAACGTTTTGTACAAATCGTCTATTCCTTCAACGACATCTGAGACTTGCATCCAAGATTGATCATCGAGTCGACCATACATTCGGTCAGCAAGGTCAGAGGCTGCTGCGACTAGCTTCGGTAAAAACTCCTTTATTGCATCTATAGTCAAGTTAATGTCGCTCATTTGCCGGTTCATGGTTCCGCACGCCCTTTCGCTGCCTACTCTATATATCGGACTGCCAGCTTCATAATATAATAAAGCCCGTCAGAAAATTGCCGACGGGCTTCTAGTAATAATATCCAGTTTACTACTGTGTGGTTCTCAACCGATCGACTCGTACGATGGCCTCATCGATATAGGAAAGCAGCTCTTTGTTGACTTCCGAAAACTTATCGATCAGAGGACCCAATACAGCCACGAACAATTCTGCCTTCTTCTGAATATTTCTTTCCTCGGTCAATTCGGGCAGCTTTCGGTCAAGCTTATGCACGTCTGCCCCGACCACATATACATACAGCACTTCGAATGGCTTGCTCTTAACAATGATCCCCCAATGATCCTCAATCGCAGCCATGGAATTCAAGCATTTATCAGGGTTAGTGCGGCTTAGCTCAAGCAGCTGGTTCAGTTTTCTCTTTACTTTTTTCAGCTCCGATTCCACGTCGTTAATCAATTGTGGCAGATGTTTCAATCTGTCTTCGATTTCGGCTTTCTTAGACGACTCGTATAAGGCGCCTTTACTGCTCAAAGCTTGCTCTATGCGCTTTATCGAGCTGTCATCCGTGCTCATGCGTTCCCATATGCGCTCCATCGGCTCGAATTCGGTATGTTCGATTCTCGCTCCTAAGCGGCTTGCATTGATGAAACGGACGTTCTTCGTTCTTTTGATTTCCTCTTCGATATTGGCCAGCGTGACCTGCATCTTCATATTCGTTCGATTTTTGCCGCCCTGAACATTGTCTACAAGCTCATTGGCCTTGCCGACCGTAGCTTCCAGCTCCTGTAATTCGATATGCTGAGCACCTGCGGCATACATGCTTTCCGTCGGATACGAAAGGTCTTGACCGGTTAATATAATCTCTTGGCACCCTAAATAGGCTGCTACTTGAATAGCTGTCCCCGTCACGGAAAAATTGGAATGGAAGGGATGAGCCGCCCCCATCAGGTAGTGAGTAATGGAATCGCTTGTGAAAAATGCATGCATGTAATTATCGTTTCTAGGCTCCACGATCCGATACTCGATTTGCGGATTATAAACGAATAATGCATTTTGAAGCTTTATGTCTTTGAACGCCCTGTAATTTGCCTCTCCGCCATCCATGGATACCACGATATGCGGCTCAATACCGTAATGCTGCAGTGATTGTATGGAGGAGCCTGCCGCTATAATGACACAGCGGGATTTCAGCATCTTTAACAGCTCGATATCCTTCTCCAAAGAAGGTCCTGCACCTACGACAATTGCAGAAGCGCCGATCATCGTGTCTTTTAAATTCGTGATCGGCCTCGTATCGAGATTAACCGCCGTGTTGAACAATATATTTTTAGCGTGCTGCAGACCTAACGCATTCATTGTGCTTAGATTAATTAGATAAGAAAACGTCGCTTGCTGAATGAACTCCCGCAGCTTTAACTTCTCGTTGTAATAGAGCTGATTATAGAGAGGAATTTCAATATTCGTTACCTTGCTTCCGTTAACGGCGAAGAAGTCTTTCATAATCTCTTCGATTATGTTTTTTTCTTGTCCCAGAACGATCCGCTCGATCTTTACGGATTCAAAAAACGCCTGTAGGTCCAGCGTAAGCATGGCGGCCAGCAGCACCTGCTCGTCCGGTTCTACTACATAGTATTTTACGTCTTTCATATGTTTGGAAAGCTCTAAGAGATGGTGGCCCAATCCAAAGCCGTATACGATTATATGTTGATTGCCCTCTACTTTGCCTAGTACGGTCTCGACCCACCGGCCGACTTCATAGTCGGGATTGTATTCGCTGTACAAGAAGGCGGAACCGCCGGACTGTTGTTTAATATGTAAATTTGCTGCACCGTTCTTGGCACGAACCAGTTGATAATGAGCCATATCCCGCTTCAGCGTCGCAAGCCTTTGCCCTATTTTCGGATGTGCGGCTGACATGATCTGCAAATTGCTCGCAAATCTGGCTTCCATCGCGTCCCCTTCTTCGCCAAGATCATTGTAGAGCTCTTCGATAAGCGGCATAAACTCATATCGAATGATATCGCCTACCGCGAGATGACGATTCAGATCAAGCTGTATGTTCAATTGGGCAAAGCGAATCTCTATGGCCGATGCGGCTTGCTTCAAAATATTTTGCAACCCGTAGTCGACTCCGTAATCCAACAAGCCGTTACTCGCGGCATTCAAGGTTTGATACAAATCATCGATGCCTGCTACTACCTGGCTGAATACTTCCCAGGATTCCGGATTCATCTGGTCGTAAAACAGTTCGGATACAGAATCGCTAGCTTTGTGTAGACGCGGTAAAAAAGCTTTAATTTCCTCTATGATCTCGAAGATTGAATCGATCTCGTTATGCATCGCCAACCGTCCTTTGTATGTAGAAGTGGTATAGTTGTATATCGGCAATTGCATTCCGTTTCATAAGAAAAACTGCCAGGTATAATAACCCAGCAGTTTCTCGTTCCTACTATTCTTTACGATCTATAAAGTAGCTTTCCGCAGCCATCACCTGATCGTATTTGCTCTTATTCATCTGCGAATTTCTGAGCCTCGTCAGCTCCCGCGATGCCTCTTCTTTCAAAAAGTCCATACGGCCTACAATGGTTTCCTCGTAATGGCTGAGCTCTATTATCGCATCTTTATCCGCTTGCGTGAGACTTTCGGATTGCCGTAGCTGCAAAATGACCTGATCACGCAACGAAAGAAGCGTATCCAGCTGCTCTTCGAAGACTTGTTCGATATTGTTGGCCGTATCTATCGTTAATTCCATCAGCCGTACAAGATCTTCCACCATATCAAACCGTATCCGCAGCGGACTGCGAACGACCAGCACCGCCGTTAGACAGCTGCTTCCATGCTTCCAGCAAGCTTTGCAGATGAGAAATGACCTCTTCGGCCATTTCGGCATCCTTTCTTACGTTCGACTGAATAAGGCAATGCAGCATATACTCATAGATTCTTAGCAAGTCATTGGATATGGGATAGTCAAAATTAAGGGAAGCGATCAATTCATTAATAATCGCCTGCGCCTTAATAAAATTGTTATTGGCTACCTCATACTTACGACCTTGGACGGCTTCGATAGCTATTTTCGTAAAACGTATTGCCCCTTCATACAGCATGATAGTCAGTTTTTCACCATTGGCTGTCTGAACGGAAGATTGCTGATAGATTTGATATGGTGAATTTATCATCGTACACACTCCTTATGAACTACATAAAGCTGGATAGAGAGCCTGATTGCGAATTGAAACGATTAATTGCTGTTTCCATGGCCGTAAACTGTTTATAATACTGTGTCTCGAGTCGATTAAGCTTCGTGACMATCGCCGATTCCCTTATCTTCATCTGGTTGATCTCTTGGCTCAACGTGGAATTGACTAGAAACGACGACGAAAGATCGGTACTTGTAAGCGATGTGCCTGCCTTCTTGGATAATTCGGTCAAGGCATCCATAGACGCGTTCGTCATTTTCCGAAATACGCCTGTTGTGTTATTCGAGAATAGATCGGTCACTTCGCTTGGATTCGATTCAAGCGCATTACGGAGCGCAGTCTCGTCCAATACGAGCTTGCCTTTCTCCGAATAACTGCCTGTCGTAATGCCAATAGAAAGACTCTTCCCGTCCCCATCTTTTATGCCTGCCACAAGCGATGTTGCCGTTAGACGCAAGTCCGACACATATCTGCTCAGCGTACTGTCATTCTTCAGCGCTCCGCTTCTGGCTTTGTCCTGCCAGGTCTTTATGTCGTCCTCGTTCATTTCCGCTTTCTCTTCGCTGCTTAACGGAGCGAAATTGCGGAACTTGGCCTCGGACAATTCGGAATTCAGAGATCCAATCAGCGAGTTATAGTCAGCAACGAAGGCCTTAATGGTCTCGACAATTTTGCTCGTATCCTGCACGGCAGTAATATTAGCCGGTGCTAAGGTCTGCGTCATTGCCTTAACCGTAAAGTCGACCCCGTTAATATTGAAACGGTTGCTCGCCTGCGGTCCATACGTGATCCCGTTTACCGTAACGCTTGCATCGTTACCAGCCGTGATTTGGGTCTTTGGAGCAGGGAAATTGACATCGCTAAGTGTGGAAGCACCAGTCTGTGTAGCAGATAAGGAAAGCTTGCCTGCACCATCATAGACGGCAACAGCTTTGAAAGTGCCGCTATTTTGGTTTATGAACTTAGCCAATCCGTCTAGTGTGCTCTCTTCATCCACGTATAACGTTTTCCCGTTAATCGTAATGTCAACTTGACCGGCAGGCGTTCCTGTCCCAGCAGCAAAACCCAGGTCTTTCAGACTCATCGACGGGTCTGCGAAGGTATAAAGATCGGTTGCAGCCGTCGCTACCGAAGTAACCGAGACGGACAATGTCCCCGCTGCCGTAGAGTTGGTTGAGTTAACGGTAAGCGCATTGGTATCGCCGCTTACTTGCGATGTCTTAGCGCTGATTGCGTTCGATAGCGTGTAAGAGGAAAGCTTATTGTTTCTAAAATCAACGATTTTAGTGCTCGCCGAACGAAAATCTTCCTGCTTCCATTCCGAGAGCGTCCTCTTTTTCACCATATTATTGTAAGTTGTTTGACGAGCTTTCATAAGCTCTTTTACCATGGAGTCTACATCCAGACCCGATGCCAAACCGGTTAATCTCATCGGTGCAACACTCCTTTCTAAACCTTTTCGTCAATCATAATGCCTGTGAGCTCTATGATCTTGGCAGCGGCATCCAGCAGCTTTTCCTCGGGAAATTGACGGATGACCTCGCCGCTTGTTTTGTCTTTCACTTTATAAACGACTTGTTTGGTGCCATCATGAATGGATCTTTCAATCGTTGTATCGGGGCCCTGAATGGCCTTAAGAATACGGTCCAGGCTTTCCTCAAGCTTTTGCTTGGATACCGGGCTTTCACTCTTCTTGATCTCGCTCGTTTGCGTCGGTTCTACTGCTTTTGTCTGTATATCTTTTCCGGCTCCGGTGCCTAAGTTCTGGATTGATGTATAGCCTGGCGCGGTGTTGCTAGATGATAAATTAATCATCGCATGGCCACCTCACAATTTAATTTCCTTATTTTTATTATCGGATCGTACGATCGAGATTGTTAGTGCAAATTAACTAGCGTGATCTATGTGTTTAAATAGAGAAAGGAGACCTTGGCTATTCCAAGATCTCCTTTCTCTATTATTGCGGAATAAATTAACGGAGCAAGGACAGTACGCCTTGTGGCTGCGAGTTCGCTTGAGCCAACATAGCTTGGGAAGCTTGAAGAAGGATGTTGTCCTTCGTAAGCTTAACCATTTCGCTCGCCATATCCGTGTCACGGATACGGGACTCGGAAGCTGTAAGGTTCTCAACCGTAGTACCCAAGTTGTTCGAAGTGTACTCAAGACGGTTTTGTTTAGCACCCAGCGTAGCACGTTGCGTCGATACTGCTTTGATTGCATCTTCGATAGCGGAAAGCGCGCCAGTCGTAGCGGAAGCTTTGAATGTGCTTGCTTTGCCTACGAAGCCCGATTGTGCGATACCGGAGATAAGGATTTGTTGTTTGCTGTCATCCGATTGGATGTTAACGCCARCGGAAGTGTTGATTTTGATTCCGTTGAACGTCGTCGAAGTCATGATTTCGTCGATTTGGGAAGTCAGCTCAGTAAGCTCCAAGTCGATGTTCGATTTGTCGGAAGTCGAGTATGTGCCGTTAGCTTTTTGAACAACAAGCTCTTTAATACGGCTAAGCATGGAGCTAACTTCGTTCATTGCGCCCTCAGCAGTTTGTACGAAGGAGATACCGTCTTGAACGTTGCGTTGAGCCATTTCAAGACCGCGGATTTGTCCGCGCATTTTCTCGGAAACAGCAAGACCTGCAGCATCGTCAGCAGCGCGGTTGATGCGAAGACCGGAAGATAGTTTCTCCATCGATTTGCCAGCAGAAACGTTGTTAAGACCCATGTTACGGTGCGTGTTCAATGCAGTGATGTTGTGATTAATACGCATTGTTATTTCCTCCCTGAAATAAGTAGTTGATATCCACATCCATGTGGATTGCTGAGTCAGGTCGGCCGCCCTTGATCAGCTATATTACTTATATCGACAGGCAAACAAAATAGTTTATAGCATTTTTAATCTTTTTTTATTTGGCTGAACTGGTTTTTCAGATCGTCCTTGCTGATTGCCGATTGCAGTGATTTCAAGTTCATGTCTTCAATCGAGACGTACAGCTCCTTGCGCAGAATACCGATTTCCCTCGGGGCGGCAATTCCGATCTTAACGCCGTCGCTCGATATTTCCAGTATGCTGATCTCAATATCGTCCCCGATTAAGATCGATTCATTTTTCTTGCGTGTCAATACGAGCATCGTTAGTCCCCTTTCCCTGCCGCGACGAGCAATTCCGAGAATAACGGCTGACGGATGGAATAGTTATCGTTCGATATTATATACTGAACCGCCGTTCGACTGTCTTTATTAATAATGATAGGCGCTGTCAGATTCACGGTCGCGTTCACCAGCTCATCCCTGATACTTACGATACTGTACACGGCTACCTGCTGCTCTGTCTCGATGGCCAGATCGGATTTCAGCTGTTCGGACAATTCGAACTCGTACTCCTTAAAAAAGTCAAAGGGCGATACGATAATAAAGGAAAGCCCCGCTTCATCAATCGACTGTAGAAATTTAAACGGCCCTTCTTCCATTTCTACAACGATGTAGCTTTTGTTGGATTTAAATCCCGGTATTCCACCATTAAACGTAATAACTTCTTCTTCGCTGCCTTCCAGCTCTCCGAAACGAGTGGTTTGTATAATCAAATGATTCACGCTCCATAAAATGGTTAATTAAAACAAAAAGCTATAGAATCGAGGTCGATTATATAGCTTTAACAAATTATGACGTTATTAATGGGTCAAGTCAATAATTGGCGGTGTAACCGTTATCGACGCATACTGTTCCATATATACCTTTACGTTGCCTCTATTATACTGAATATCCGGCTTATTCACCTTCACGTTAATATCCGCTCGACCGACTTGAACATTCACTTCAGGCTTAGTTATTACGGCTTGAAAATCAACGTTGTCGTAAGAGGCGGGACCGAATACGTTGAGCTTCAAATCCTGTTGCGATAACGACTGCTTAGCCACATCGGCGACTGGGTTCCCGCCTGCGGTAAGGTCGCCTATTTGATTATATTCTTGAACCTTTGACTGGATATAGCGGATCGCGCACTCCTTGTAAGAACTATAGATGCGATTCCAAAACGCTTCGGGCTTGCCGCCCGTCAGCGCATCCCACGTCTTCGTCATATCAATCATAACGACAGGCTGCTCCGTCTTAATATCAATTACCGTGTCGGACGTCTGAACGTCAATTGTCGCCGAATTCTGTCTGATGTCATATTGTCCGCTCTGTGACTGAATACCGATTCTCCCTGGAACGGACTGGATCTGTATTTGCGGAAGAGGTACCGTCATAGCTAGCTTAAGAAGTCAACCAGCGATTTGCTGACGATTTTCGCACCGACCGACAGAGATGCTTGATAGATGTTCTCGTTGATTTGGGCATCGATCAGCAGTTTTTCATAATCGGCATCTTCCGTTTTTGACTGCATATCCGTCAAGTTAATCTCCATGTCCGCAAGACGGTTCTGCACTAATTCTACTCGGTTCGTACGAGCACCAATTTCCGATCTCGCATTAATTAAACGATCCATACTTGCTTCAATGTTCGGAATTTCTGAGGTAACAGCCGAGTGCGTTCCATTATCCAAAGCGGCTATGACGCGGTCAAGTACAGAGAATACATTGTTGCCGGTACCCGCTGGGTCATCAGCTCCAAATACTTGATTGCCCGACAAATTAATGTCCAGCGTCGAATTAACGCCAATCGCATAGTTGATAACACCCGTATCGGTAGTGTCTGCCTTTGGGTCTGAACCGTATGGCATCTGGTCAAACTTCTCACCATTAAATACGTACTTGCCATTAAACTGGCTGTTTGCGATATCCTTCAATTGCGATTTCAACTGGATGATCTCGTTCTTGACGTTATCAAGCGCAATATCCGGATTGGTGCCATTGGAGCCTTGAGTCGCCAATTCCTTGACACGCTGCAAGACCTCGTTCGCTTGACCCAGAACCGTATCGTTGAAATCCAGCCACGATATAGCGGAGTCGACATTTTTCTGATACTGCTCATTTCCTGATATTTCCGTGCGATACCGGACCGAATAGGTAATGCCGACCGGATCGTCGGAAGGCTTGTTCAGCTTGCGCCCCGTCGCCGTCTGTTCCTGCAGGCTGGCCATTTGGCCCATATTACGATTCAAATTGCGCATCATATTCAAATGCATCATGCCTTGCGTAACGCGAAGTGACATATCATAAACCTCCTTCTATGCGTCTAGTCTATTAGCGGCCAACCACGCCAGTGCCGTTGATAAGTTTCTCCAGCATCTGGTCAAAAGTGGTCATAAACCGTGCTGAAGCGCTGTATGCGTACTGATATTTGATCAGATCGGACATTTCCTCGTCGAGCGAGACGCCGCTGACCGATTGCCGGCTGCTTTCTACTTGATCGAGCTGCGTCTGCGTATTCGTGTAAATCCGATTCATTTCCTGACTTTGAACGCCCAGCGCGCCGACAATCGCGCCATAGAAGTCGCCGATTTTGGCGCTGGTAATGCCTCCTCCGATAGCCGTCTCGTCGAAGGATACCTTCACATCCTTCAGTTCGGACATAAGAAGTGCAAGTCCATTATTTCCTTTGACTACGGTCGTGACGCCTGCTCCATCCGTCGAAGTGCGAAGGGATGTGGCAATCTTGTTAGCATCCGATGCAATCGTCGGATTAAGCGTTATACTGGCTGCCGTAATACCCGTGGCTCCAAGCTTGAACGTAAAGAAATCTTCGCCTTGTTCAGCCGGAGAGCCCAACGAATAACCAAGCTTATGCAGGCCGTTTATGCCTTGAACAGTGACAACCTCCGGAGCGGTAGTAGCAACCGTGGTGCCGGGCTTCACCCATCCTGCCGGGACGGTAACCTGAAATTCTCCGTTCGCCAGCGTGTTGGCGAGCGTATCCAGTTGTTGCCGGAACTCCGATACGTAGGTATCTCGCGATACGATCATCCCGTGAATTTCGCCGCCGGTAAGCGTGCCGTTCGCTACGGCAGTCTCAACATCTTGGGATGTAATCGACGTCATTGTTCCGCCCTGCACCAGGTTCGTGTTGCCCATCGTGATCTGATAGCCCAGCTCGGAATCGGCGACGTTGATATTGACGATCTTTGAAAGCTTGTCGGTCATCAAATCCCTTTGGTCGCGGAGATCGTTCGCATCGTCGCCTAACGATTCAATACGTCTGATCTCCGTATTCAGCGATGAGATTGTCTGAAGCAATGAATTGGCCTCGGTCACCTTGACATCAACGTTTTCCGTTAGATCGGCATCCAGATCGCTCAATTGACGGCTCAATTCATTGAACGTCTCGACGAGAGCTTTCGCGTTCTCCTGCAATATCTCGCGGCCGGTTACGTTTTCTGGATCTTTGCTAAGATCCGACCATGAGCTCCAGAAATTCTCAAGTACTGTTCTAATTCCCGTATCCGAAGGTTCATTCACATAACCCTCCAGCTTGCTTAACGTATCCGACTGGATCGATAAGCTTCCGAGACTTTGACTTTGCTCTCGATACTGTTCATCAAGGAAAGCGTTCCGGATGCGCGTAATCGAGGTAAACTCGACACCTGTGCCAAGCTGTCCTGGAGCGATGGAACGGTTCATGCCATAAGCTTCGATAGGCCGCGCCGCCACCATATTGACCTTCTGCCTGGAATACCCCTCCGTATTCGCATTTGAAATGTTGTGGCCTACCGTATTAATCGCTGCCTGTTGCGTGAACAAGCCGCGCTTCGCCGTCTCAAGCGAATGGAAGGTTGATCTCATCGTGTCATCTCCTTGTTAAGCTCTGGAATCGAACCAAGTATTCCGTTTATTGTTATGGTACTGCTGTCCCATCGGATGCTGGTAGGTTACATCCTCTGTCGGGTTCTCCTGCATAAGATCGATCGAGAAGTTAATGAATGAAAGCGACTGTTGAATCAGTTGCTGATTTAGATCGTTCACCTGCTTCAATTGTTGGAGCAATCCCGCCAGTTCCTGCTGTATCTTGATGAGCTCCTGCTTCTCTTCGGCATTGCTGACCGACTTAATGAGCTCCGTCATGACGCCGCTGCGGAATCGGAAGCCCATATCCTTGTAGTAACGCGCCGTCTCGAACACTCTTTTCTTCTCGAGCTCATCAGCAGACGTGATGAGCAGCTTTTCCTTCTGCGTAACGACGTTCAACTGAACGACGTCGTTGGCAAGAATAAAAGGTTTCTTGCATTGCTCCAGTTCGAGAAGACGTCCGTATAGCTCATGCTGCTGCTGGAGCAACTGAACGATCGCATTTGTCGACATATGGGTCCGCCTCCGTCATTATTCCGACTGATTGTTCTTCAAGTATGGCAACAGCTTCTCGGCGATTTTGCCGGCTTCAACATGATAGGTTCCCGTTGCCACCGATTGCTTGAGCTGTTCAAGCTGCTTCGCTCTCTCGGCGCTGCTCGTTTGGCTGGTTGCCAGTTCTTTGGCCTCAGCCGAAATTTGCACTTCGTCCTTCTTCTTCGTCTTGCTCGTCTCGCTCAAGCGAGATTCATTTTGCTTCTGGTAGGGGTTAAGCGCGCCGATTCGACTAGGTTCATTTATCTTCAACTTGTTCACCTCATTATTTATCCGTACTAACGCAAACGGCTATAGTAGTCGTTCCGTGATGTGGTATAAGCCTATTTATAAGTATATAACCTATAAATAATACTCATAAAATAAAAAAGCCGATTACCTTTACAAGTATTATCGGCCGCAGTCAAGTTATATTTTATAGATACAACTATATTTATAATTATCTGTCCTTGTAACGATCGAGCCCACGGTAAGCGCCCTGGGTCGACGAGAAACCCTTCGGTTCATCTTTCTTGGCTAGATTACCCTTCATTTCATTTGCAGCTTTCGCCAACTTGTTGCGGCAATTGTCGCATAAATGCCCATCCCTGATAAGCGTCCCGCAGGATTCGCATGGATAAGACATATTCGGTGCGTTCACCATAGAGATGCGGCCTTCGCGAATGAACTTCGTAATCTGCTTTATGGAAACGCCGGTTTCATCCGACAACTCCGTAATGATAGCTCCTTTAAATTCACGCAAGTAGTTTGCGCATAGCTCGTACTCTTTATCGATGTCTCTTGTACATACATTGCATACCTCTCTGATTCCTTTGGCAAAAAGCTTTCCGCAACGAGGACAATTATCCAAATTCATCGCCATAAGCCCTCCTCTTCGTTCTCTATCGAAACTATATACCTAGTTTAACGGATAGAGGCAACGTTTTCATTAGAAATTCAAAAAAATGCTTACGATCGGGCCCATGTGAGGACAAAAACCTCCAAAGGTACCGAACAGCCAGCTATTATTGCCTCTGCACAAGCCTCTGCCGTACTGCCGGTTGTATATATATCGTCTATTAATAGAATTCTAGCCTTTGTTCTAGCAGTGCGCTCAGTCTTACTGGTGTAAATATGCTCCAACCTTCCTAACGACCCTGCATCCGTACGAAAAAGCTTCTTCGTATCGCTTATGCGTTCCGAACGCGACTTGAAGCTCTGCTTCCCGGTGTGACGCTCGCGGTTAAGCAACGCCAGCAATGGCAACTGGTAATGAAAAGCCAGATGGGCGGCAAGCTGCTCGGCTTGATTAAAACCGCGCTCCTCTGCTCGCACGGAGCTTACAGGAACATAAGTAATACCGTCCCAGCAAGCCGTTGCACTTCCTCGCTTCAAGGTTTCGCCAAGAGCGAGAGTTAATTGCTCGAAGACAGGCTGCAGCATTGAACCGAGTAGCGGAGCCAACTCCTCATTTCCTCTATATTTATAGAGCGCCAGCCACCCCTTCATCGTATGATCATATTGCACCGCACTGCGGTTGCAAACGAACGATCGTTGCGGTTCGCGAATGCAATCGTCGCATCGGATGCCCCGGCCGCATCTTGGACATACGATGGGAGTCAGCCATGGAATGGAGGACAAGCAAGGTGAGCATAACTGACGTCTCAGTTGGGATGGCAATTTCAGAGCGCTAGAGCGCTGTCTCTTATCGGATTGGATAGCTTTTCGGCAAATTGCACATGTATCTGCACGTGGAGACAACCACTCTGCTTTATCTGTCAATGAACTTAGCCGTTTACCCAGCCAAGGGATAATGGATGCTGCGTTCATCGGCTTATCTCCTTGCTAGTAGCTTTCGGCAGTAAATACCCTTGCTTGCGCGCCATGCGATTCATCGACTTAATATGGCTTACGGCTCTCGCTTGGGAACGGTTATGCTCGCTGCTGCAAAAAAAGACACGTCCAGCGGGATCGTCGGCTGAGCGGCCTGCCCGGCCAGCCATTTGGACAAGCGATGCTTCATCGAACAGCCTACCGTCCGCATCCAATATGTACACATCGCTTCGCGGAATCGTTACGCCCCGCTCCAATATGGTCGTTGTTACAAGCACTCGAATCTTTCCCTCGCGGAATTGTTTCACTTTTGCAGATCGTTCATCGTCCTGAGAGGAAGTTGCTGCCACCTCAGCCAAATAAAGCTGTGATCGCAATAAGCCGGCCATCGGTTCCGATTGCTCGATTCGCTGAACAAAGACGAACAGCTGGGCTCCCCGCTCTACGGAGCGGCGCAGCTCGGATAATAGCGATTGAGGGAGTCTTCTTGTCTGTAGCAGTCTAGCAACCGTTGCCGTTCGAAGCAGCTTTGGTACGGGGAGCGGATGCCGGTGATAGCGCACCGGGACTCTTGCATGAGGCAGCGCTCCGCGTTTTGCATCCCGCTGCATGGCAAGAGGAGGCGTAGCGGACAGCAGCATTCTAACTGCGCCCGGCGCGCAGCTCTTGTCCGCCGCATAGTGCAGCGTATCGTCATTGACAAAAGGAAAAGCATCAAGCTCGTCAATAATGACCAGATCGAAGCTTTGCTGGAAACGAAGCAATTGGTGCGTAGTGGCCAGCGTAATGTCGCCTTGCTCCCACCTTTGCTCGCTTCCTCCATATAGAGTGACAACTGACGCTGTCGGAAACGCCTTACGAATACGCGGATCCAGTTCAATAACGACATCTCGTCTAGGTGTTGCAATAAGCGCCTTGCCGCCGCGCAGCAAAATGGATTCGATTAGAGGGAAAATCATTTCCGTCTTGCCGGCCCCTGTAACCGCCCATAGAAGAAAGCTCTTAATTATGCTCGTTGCATATGGAGCCGACTTCCTATCTTCCATGGGCGACTCTGCAAACCGAAGAGCCTTCGATGTTGCCTCGGCTTGCGCAGGACTTAGATCCCATTTGGACAACCTCTCCTCTACAGTCGAGAACTTGCTTGCAGGAATGAGAAATTGCCTTCCTCGTTGCCCTTGGATAAGCAGCTCGCATTCGCGGCTACGACCCATCTGGATGCAGCTTGAGCAATAAGCGCATGCTCTGCCGCAAGATGCGCAGGTTGTGCGGCGCATCTGTGGTTCTCCGCTGCCGCAGCGCAAGCAGCGAAGTTCGCGCCGGCTCCGGCGCAGCAGGCTTGTCCGGTTGCCGGCAGTTGCGGCAACCGAACCGTGCAGGCGCACGAGCCCGAGCAGAGCAGCCAGCTGGAGCACATCGCTCCAGCCGCTGTCCGCACCGGGCACGCCCGCGCCCTCAAGCAGCGCCTGCGCTTCGCCCCGCAGCAGCGCGCGCCCTTGCAAGAGCGCCGCAGCCTGCCTCGCGGCGGCGGCCACCGCCTCCAGCGCAGCCCCGCTATCGCTTGCCGCGCCACCCCAAAGCTCGCGCTCTACCGCCGCTCGCTCCCAGCGCTCCGCGCCCCCGCGCAGGCTATCGCCCTGCCGCTTCCCGGTGCGCATGCTCCGCCGCGCGCCGGCACCCTCACTACACGCTCGCGCCACATAAGCGGCGAGCCCGCCAATCACATCCTCGCCTTCACTCCCCTTCCCTCCTCGTCGCTCCTGCTCTCTATTCCAAAGCTCCGCCGCTCTGCAAGCATCTCCGAGCGGCAGCGGCTGCCGCCAAAGCCAACCTTCCATCGCCGCTTCCCCCGCTCTCCCCATACGTTGACCAATCGCATGGTGAAGCCAATACATCCGATCAATAGCCGGTGCAATTGTCGTATAAGCGCTCCATTTACCTATCTTGCAAATCACATACACATAAGCCCGCATCTTTTCCTTGCCTCCCGCATATTGTATTTCTTAGTGCGTTACCGTCTTCCCTAAACCAAAGAACGCAAAAAAAGCACACCCGAGGCGCATTAAGCGCTACAAAGTGTGCTTCACTTTCCTTACCGATATTAATTGTAGTATATACTAGAACGGCATTTTGGACAAATCAACCGGATTTTGCAAATCGATCAGCACGGCTTGGATACCATCCTTCAATATGCCTTCAGCCTGCAGCTGCCACATAAGCTGATTGGCATCGCTTTCTCCAATCGTTACACCTGTTTCCAGGCCGGTGTCATGGCGGCTTCGCTTCAATATTTCCGGTAGTTCGTGTACGGTAATCTTATTCCCTTTCCGAGCCATTCGATCAACAATAGCAAGCGTCTCTGCACTTGCGCCATTATCAACGACCGTGACTTTCACCTCATTGCCCGTTTGGCGAGAGAACGTCATTAAAGAACGCATATACCATTCCATATTATGCTGATCCTGGTCGGCTATAAGGACATAATGCTTGCTCGCCCGCTTCCGTCCTTGCCGTATCCAAAAAGCCAGATGAACCGACAATGCAGCCGCTATATAACATCCAATGACAAGAAGCAGAAGTTCCAACACGGCGGTCACCTCCTCTATGCGACACTATATGCGATATAGCGCCCACAGGTTCCGGTAAAAGCGGACAAGTTGAAAAATAGGTGGTTCGTCGTGACTTTCGACACGGGCATATTCTTTCCTACATATTTCAACATTTTAACACCCTTGCAGAAATACCAATATATGTTATCATTTTAGAGCAAACCATAGCATAAGTAGTATAGGAAAGCAGATAGAGTGGAGGAAGGGGGGAGAGCACCTCTTATCATTCATGCTTTTTAGGGAAGCGATGATGTATAATCTGCATTTGGACACTTGGATTATACGGAGCTAGTAGTGTAACCGGCCCTCTTAGAACTAGATTATCCAAATCTAAGAGGAGAGTGAACAATGAAGTTGGTCAAAAAACAGTTTGCGGTCATCTTGTCCATCATGCTCGTCTTGTCCATGTTCCTTGGCTCGATCGTCATGGCGCAGGGCACGGAAAACACGGGCGAGGAGTCTGCGGTGGAATCGACTTTGCCGCCTTCCGAGGAAACAGTTGTCCTCCCGGATGAGGAAAGTGCGCCACCTTCTGACGAGCCTTCCGAAGTACCCGCAACGAAGTTGCCTTCTCCTGAAAGCCTAACGGAATTGTTATTTACAAAAAGCGGCGGCGGTGGCGGCAGCAATTGCATCGGCGGTGGCAGCCCGCGGATATCCGGAGAAGGTATCCAAGGCACCTATGGCGGCGACTGGGGCGACAAATGCGGCAACATCAAAGTCTACAAAAAGTACTTCTATGACGATGATGACACGAAAGCCCAAAGCGGCGTAACGTTCCAAGTACTTAAAGGCGGCACAGTAATTACCTCTGGCACAACCAATAACTCTGGCTATGTAGAATTCGAAGATCTGGAACCGGGCGACTACAAGGTAGTCGAGGTCGTCCCGGCGGGCTTTACAACTTCGATCTCAAGCAGCGGCCAGTCGGTTAAAGTCGAGAAGGGAAAGACGAAAGAGGTTAAGGTATACAACACCCCTATCCTATCCGTCATTGCCGCTTGTACGGACGATCCTGGCCAATCCCGCAAATGGATCGTAACGAACGAAAGTAACGTGAAGTTTTATTTTAAATGGAAAACTACTGGTTCATGGCATGAAGAATACATTTATGGAAATGACTCATCGCCAATCGACGTCTCGGGCGCTCCTGGATCGATCACGATCAAATGGGGCGACGACTACAGCAAATCACTAACTGCACCAAATCCAGGCGAAGACTGCACACCACCGACTCCTACGCCAACGCCGGAGCCGACTCCTACACCAACGCCGGAACCGACTCCTACGCCAACGCCGGAACCGACTCCTACGCCAACGCCGGAGCCGACTCCTACGCCTACGCCGGAGCCGACTCCTACACCAACACCGGAGCCGACTCCTACACCTACGCCGGAACCGACTCCTACGCCAACACCGGAGCCGACTCCTACACCAACACCGGAGCCGACTCCTACACCTACGCCAGAGCCGACTCCTACACCAACACCGGAGCCGACTCCTACACCAACACCGGAGCCGACTCCTACTGTAGAGCCGGAACAGCCGGAACTTACTATTACGAATGTATGTACCGTTAATCCGAGCTCCACTCGCAAATGGAGAGTGCACAACTCGAGCAATGAAGATATCACCATTACTTGGTACGTACTCGAAGGCAATGACGAGTCTACTAATGAGGTGACTGTACCTGCAGGAAAAACGATTACGATTACGGCCAATACGATAACGACCGAATCGAAAGAAAACACGATCAGAATCGTATGGTGGGGTCCTGGCGAGTCTTCTAACTACGAGGAATTGGTGAACAACGGAACTCGCTGCGCAACGTCTCCTCCGGAGACGCAGACGCCGGATCCGTCACCTACTCCTACGCCGGAAGTAACGCCGACTCCAACACCGGTAGTAACACCAAGCACAGAGCCAACACCAACGCCCGAAGTAACGCCTACGCCTACTCCAACGCCTTCCACTGAGGTAATTGAAGAGGAAGAGATTCCAGAAGGCGGACCTGGCGACGGTGGAGATGGCGGTGAAGATGACGGCACCGTCATCGAAGAAGGCGAAGTACCGCTCGGCAATCTTCCTAAGACCGGCGATACAAGCTCGCTTCCGTTCTACCTGCTTGGAGTGTTCGCAATCACTGCCGGTATCTTCGCTTACCGCAAACAACAAATCAAGAAACAAAGCTAGTTCAAGAAGCCGCGTCATCTTGAATGACGCTCAGCCTTCGAAATAACCTCGGAATCGTCCTTTGGGCGCTCCGAGGTTTTTTCTATCCTCTCCCTCCGCCTTCATCCATATTTCTGTGCAGATGCGCAGGGAAAGTCATAATCCGCGGCGTATTAGTAAGAATGGACTTACAAATTTAAACAATAGGAAGGTACTTATGATTGAAATCACTCGTTATTTGGAATGCCGCAACACCTATCCCCTGTTCTTCAGACAGAATGAGAATCTGAAGATCATTGTTGACGAGTCCGAAYTGCTCCAATATGCCATGCAAAAAAAATGTAAACTTGGCATTTTATTCGAGAACGACTACCTTCTGTTCGTGGTGGATCTCATCGAGAAATTGGACGGAAGTCGATATACCTATTCAAGAATCATTAACCGCAATGCCTATAACGGCGTCGTCATCATCCCGGTATTAAATAATAAAATAGTGTTCCTCAAGCAATTCAGACATGGCACGCGCGAATTTGAAATCGAGCTTCCCCGTGGTTTTTCAGAAAAGTCCAAAACGATAGAGGAAAACGCCGAAAGCGAAATTTTCGAGGAGTTGGGCGTCATGCCCCGGAAAATCGCGTATTTGGGAAATGTCGTGAACGACTCGGGACTCTCGGGTGGACTCGTTCACATCTTTGTTTGCAGCATTGAAGAAATCGCGCAATTAGCTGTCGACGAGGGGATTAATGATACCTACCAATACACGATAGAGGAAGTCGAAGAATTCATACATGCCAATATCATCAGGGATTGCTTCTCGCTTAGTGCCATTTATAAGCTTATCACTTCAACTCACAGACAGGAGTATCTGACATGTTCCTAGATTTACTTGATACGACCCGAACATCCAAAGAACAAAATACCATTGAAGAATGTACGATTAATGCGATTCAAGGAGAAAGTATGCTGTTCTATCTTCTCATGTCCGGTCAGACGCCAACGTTGAACCAAACGCAAATCATGGATTCGGCTATTATCCATCAAATTTTGCTCAACAACCACATCAGAGAACCCTTTCTCAAGTTGATTAAGACTGAAAAGATACAATTGACTTTGTATACAGGCAATGGAGCACAGAGCCTGCAAGATTATTTCAAAAACTCCCTGAAGTACGGATTGGACAATGAACAGCAATTTTTCGATTTTTCCATTTTCCCTTTTCTCAAACAGTACGACGCTAATACAAGGAGAACCCTGCACGCAACCATTCTCAAAACACTGGAACATAATACGTACAATTTTAAAACTAGCGGAGTAGAAGCCGAACATATCGAATATATTGGGGCCATTATTGAAAACATTCAGGATATCGATCGAGCCATTAAAGGGCAATACCTGCTCACCAAAACATTCAACAAGCATCTAGACCCACTGTTCCAATCCCAGTGCCAAGCGTTAATGAATTTCGAGAACACCGATCCCGAGTTCATCCGACTTTGCAGGGAATTATTAAGTAAGGGTCCTTATGGAAACAGAAGATCCGCTTACTACAATGTGCTCAAATCCATGCAAGGTCATTACTCTGAAATCCATTTAAGCAAGTTGAAACAAACCGTTGATAATTGCTACAACCAAGCGATAGCATCTTCCATACCGGATGACGGGTACAGCTTGAATTTCTCGAGCGAATTTGTCGATCTGGCGCAATCGATCCAGAATAACGGCGGGCTTCAAAGAAAGGAACTTATAGCAATAAAGCCTAGCGATAAGAGCATTTATATCACGTGGCATACGCTGGTAGACATGTTAGAGGAAGTCGACAGGCTGGAGCAGTCGAAAGGGATATCGCGGGTGGCGGCTTTGAATGAATACAAACGGACACAGTCTTTCAAGCCTATTATACAGGTAGCCAAATATTTGGCCCATGACACGGCAGCATCCCTTATTCCCGGCGTCCCCCAGGTTGTGGAGATTGTATCCGATTTGATCACGGGAGCAGCTTCCGATTGGACGGGGGGATTACTCAAAAAGCAATCTGTCGGGGAAATCGGCGTTTCGATTAAGGAAGGAAAAAGAAAGTCCAAAATTTTGGGCCAAACGATTGAGTTCCTATCCATGACCATGCGGCAATCATAAAGTTCTTCTCCTCATTATATTGTCATATCCGATAGAGTCGGGGTACCTGCACAGGTCGTCAGACAAAATAAAAATCCCGCTCCTACAGACACGGGACCCCCACTTTAATCAGTTGTGCAATACGCTTTTATCTATTACAAGGTAACCCAACCATACTTAATCGATTGAATAACCGCCTGTGTGCGATCATCAACCTCCATTTTTTGCAAAATGCTGCTAACATGGTTTTTAACCGTCTTCTCGCTAATAAACAGAAACTCGCCAATGTTTTTGTTGCTCTTGCCTTCAGCCATCAGACGCAGCACTTCTGCCTCACGGCGAGTCAGTGGACTTTCGTCTACAGAGTTATATTTAACGCCTTGCTCTTGGGCGGCTGCAGCTCCCGATACAATTCCCATCTCGTCCAGGTACGTCATACGACGAAGCTGATTGATAAGCTTCCCTGTTACTTTTGGATGAATGTACGCATAACCTTGAACAACCGAACGGATCGCGTTAATAAGCGACTCGGCTTCCATATCCTTAAGCAAATAGCCAGTAGCCCCTTTGCGGAGCGTTTCGAATACATAGCTCTCATCATCATGAATAGACAGAATAATTACCTTCACGTCAGGGAACATGCTTTTGAGTCTTTCTGTTGCTACTACACCGTTCTCAATCGGCATATTAATGTCCATCAGTACGATTTCGGGCAACGTATGATTGCAAAATTCCATAACCTGAATGCCGTCACCACACTCGCCGATCACTTCCAAATCATCTTCCATATTCAAAATTCGTTTCAAGCCTTCGCGAAACAACTGATGGTCGTCTGCAAGTAATATTTTGATTTTTCGGGCGGGAGTGCTCGGAACTTGATTTATCATTATACTACTCCTTTCTGTTCTCGGCAGTTATTGGTATATGAATTATAATTTTCGTGCCCTGTCCAGGATTTGAGTCTATATCCATCCTTCCTTCAATCAATTCCACGCGTTCTCTCATCCCGATGAGTCCAAAATGGGAGTTTCGGCTTGCTCCGAGATCGATAAGATCGCTCTGGAACCCAATGCCGTTATCGTGAATGATGATTGTAATCAAATGAGGCTCATAGCTTATGTCAAGCAATACGCGCGAAGCGTTAGCATGCTTCAGAGCATTCGTGAAAGCTTCTTGTACGAGCCTGTATATGGCCGCCTCCATGGCAGACGGCATTCGAATCTCCTTGCCGGAGAGCTCGAATACAGTATGTATTTTAGATTTATCTTCAAAATCCTGCACAAACTTCCGCAGCGTCGGCACTAATCCAAGATCGTCGAGCGCCATTGGCCGGAGATTGAAAATGATTTTGCGAATTTCTTCAAGCCCTGAACGAACCTGGCCTTTCAAATCTACCAATTCTTCCTGTACCATCTCGAATTCCTTCTTAATCAGCATACGTTCGGCGATTTCTGTACGAAGCACAATATTGGCGAGCGACTGCGCCGGCCCGTCATGAATTTCTCTGGCGATACGCTTCCGCTCTTCCTCTTGCGCCAAAATAATTTTTAGACCCAGCAGCTGCCTCGTCTTCGCCGATTCCAAAATTCGCGTCACCTGATTAAGGTCGCCTGATAAATACTCCAGCACGACGTTAATTTGCGAAGCAATCATCTCCGCCCGCTCAATCGAGTTCTCAACGTTGCGAACCCGCTTCTGCAGATCGTCTCGGCGAGCCTTCAAATACGATTCCTTCTCGCGGTACACCATAAGATCCAGCTGGATTTGTGTGGCCTTCTCGTAAGCCGACTTAATGTCCTCTTCCTTATATCGGACGAAATCCCGGCTCACTTCAGTTAGCCGAATGCGCGCGCGCCTGTAATCCTGCTCCAACTGATCGACTTTCTCGATCGTCTTCACCGTTTCCTGAAGTACAAGCTCCAGTTCCTGCTCGAGCGCTTCCAGCTCAGAGCGCGCGGATTCGCATATTTCATAGATTTGATATTTGCTGTCTTCCATCACTTGAATTGCATTTTTGATAACTCGGTTTATATCGACTGTTAAGTGATCCACGATCGATCGGCAACCTTTCTATGGCAATCCTGATTCCTATACTCCCCTATCATACCACAGAAAGGCTGCCTGTCGTCCATGCTATTGAATGGTAATCTTCTTCTGTTTTGCATCGTATCCTACGGTGAAGCCAAGCTTCTCCGAGAATAATCGCACAGGAATCAACGTTCTATTATTGCGAATAATAGGCGCTACCTCCGATTGCTGGCGAGTACCGTTCAACACGTATCCCTTCTCGCCAATAACCATTTCAAGCAGCTTCGTTCCCCGCAGTACGCCCACCTTGTTCAGCTTGCCGTCAACGAACAGCTGTCCGCCGAGAGCATCGGTTACGAAGCGGAGCGGCACATAAGTCGTTCCGTTCAACTGAATCGGCGCTGCATCCAGCTTAAGCGCTTTGCCATTCAAGGTCGCATTCGTTTTGCCTACTATCATCTCAACCTTGGACTTCGTATCTACCGTTACCTCCGGCGCATAATTCAGTTTCATATTATCCAAACCTACTGTACCAGTAACCGTGCGTCCAGCTTGTGTGCTGTCCAGCGTGACGACATAGATTCGCTTCAGCTTCACAGGATATTTCATGCCGAGCGACGATAAATTGATCTTAATCGTCTTCCAACCGCTCCAATCGAGCTGCTTCGTTACGTCGACTAGATGTGCTTTGCCGTCGGCATCAATAAGCTCTGCCCTTACCCAGTTTTTACTTTGATCGCTATAAACGTCAAGCGACATCGATGTAGGGCTTCCAGACAACGATACGCCATTCGTATTAAACGCCGCATACGATGCCTTCGTACCTGTGCCGTTCGTAAAATCATAGGTTAGCTTAAGCGCTTTGGCGGATGTTTGTCCAGGCAAATCCGCAGCAAGACTTACGCTGCCCGCAATTTCCTTTGGCGTCACTTGGGACGAGATCGGATAAGCTGTTTTCTCGAAATCCTCGAATGCTTTGACCGTTTCGCCTTGCGTGAATGGAATCAACGTCGGGAAGCCGTCGTAACGTCCGATCGCATATCCGGTCTTCACGCCCGCTTTTACCGAATTAACCGTTAACGTATCGCCTGTCATGGTGCCGTTAAAGCCGATATACTCCCATTTAAGAGAATCGCCGCTCAGCTTGTACGATTTGCCGTTCTTTAGCTTCACCGTAACCGGAACCGTGAGCGTTGATCCCGGCGTTAGCATACCGGCAGCCGTATTCAGCGAGATCGAGGCGATCTGGTCTTGTCCGATTACCTCCATCGTGTACTGAGCTGAAGCATCTCCAGCCTTGACGCTGATCGTTGTCTTGCCGACCTTAGTCGCCGTAAACGTATTGCTGCTGAACGTCCCAACCGCAGGATTAGCACTCCAAGCTGCTTGCGTCGCATCCACTTTAATGGGGTTATAGTACGTATCATAGCCATTGAGAGCAAAGGTCGTCTTTTGTCCGAGGAATACTACATTCGAGCCTGTTATAGTAACGCCCTTCAGCGTACCAACCGGCGCGCTTGTGAATACGCCTATGCCATTCGATACGCTGCGCTGCGTCGTTCCGGACTGCGTCGAATGGGACAGCGTCAGCGAACTCGTGCCGAGCGGTCGTTCGACCATGGTCGTAGAACCTCCGCCGTCCAGGTTCACGCCTTTGTATATGCCAAGCTGCACCATAACCTGCTGCAGCTCTTTCAAGCTGAGTCCGGTGCTGCTGCCGTATTTCTCGCTCGTAATTAAATACACCTTCGTACCGTCCTTGGAGTAGCCTACTCCGGATCTTGACGTGTAGGAAGAACCGCTGACACCTGTTACGTCACGGGAGAACGCCGATGCTGCTCCTCCGTCAACTAACAAGGTGTGGCCACCGATTAACATCTCGAAGCCTGCAGGATCGACTTTCGCGCCCGTCGTCGACGAGATAAGCGAATAGTCTGCCGTAACTGCCTGTCCGACCTGCAAATGTTCTTTCACGAAAGTCGCTGCTTTACCGTGAGAACGCAATATGTATCCGTCAGCCGGTGCTTGCCCGCTAACCGGCTTGCCGATTGAAATTTGTTCAATTATTCCGTTTCGAACGAGTACTTCCGTCGGGGTCGCCCCTGTGTTGATAGGCCGCTCAGCACCGTTCCATGCGCTCGTATAGATATACATCGTATCGACATGGCTATATTTATTACCGCCGAATTCCGGACCGTACGCGGATTGATTCAAACCCTCGAGCGCGAATGTCGAGCCGTCGGCTGCCGTAACGAGTCCTTCGAAGGTATAGTTGTCAATTGAAGGCTTGCGGTCCTTCGACACCCCGAATGCATACATGCCTTTCAACTTGGATGGACTGGATTCGAATGCTCCGCTCGTGATTTGGACGCCCATAGGCGCGCCTTCGTTCGTCATCACGAATACATCCGCGTTGATTCCCGCTACCGCACCGCTTTCCTTCGTCATATTCGTTATCGAATTACGCGTGCCAACCGTATGGTTTTTGCCGCTCATCGTATTTAAAGATACATAGGGATTCGATAGATCAACCTCGATGACATGCACCTCGGAAGTTATCGCTTTGCCGTTTCTTGTCGCGCTCCACAAATAGTCCATGCGCTTTGCGCCTGCCGTCACATAAGCCTGCTTTGTCAGCTTGAGCGTCGGTGCCGTAGCCGTGGCCATTGCAACATCCGCTGCTTCGGCTATCGCCGTGTTCCAACTCCCAGGAAGGAGCGATACGACCGGCTGCGACAATAACGTGCCGCCTAATGCGATAATAAATACCTTTTTACTAATGCTCTCCGTCCGCCGCCACCTGTTGTTCCTTGCCTTACCCATTTTGTTAGCAACTCTCCCATCTAGTACGTCTATGTAGTATAGACTACTAGAGTTGCACAAAAGTTACGCATGATAAAAGACTTCTATCACATTCCAATAGCTGAAAGGTATAACCTATTCCAAGTAAAAAAATCTAGCTGTCTGTGAGTGCCATGCTCTCACATTCAGCTAGATTTGCCTCTTCTACCTGTCTATTAAGGAGTAATAAAGTCTACATACTCCAGCAAACGCATGATCAACGCAGCGCCTTCCGCTCTCGTCGCATTCGTAAGCGGGCTCATTACCGTCGTCGTTTTGCCGTAAATGATACCTGCGTATACGGCTTTGGCAACGTCTGCCTGCGCATAAGCGCCGATTTTGCCCTTGTCCGTGAAGCTGGACAAATAGGACGACGCGGAGGAAGGAAGCGTAATGGTAACACCTGCAACTACTGCCGCTCTACCCATCATAACCGCCATATCCTGTCGCGTAATCGGGCTATTCGGCTTGAATGTGCCATCCGTGTTGCCGAAAATTATGCCGGCCTCGGATGCGGCTCCGATATAAGCCCCCATCGTCGTGTTTGAGCTTACGTCCTTGAACTTCGCAGCCGCCGTCTTATTGCCCGTTAATCCGAGTCCTTTGGCAATATACGTCGCGAATTCGCCGCGCGTAATGTTCGCTTGCGGCTCGAACTTCGTCGTCGTTCTGCCTTCGACGATGTATTTGCGAGCTAACGCATTAATATTTGCTGCTGCCCAATGGTTCGCCACATCGGAGTAGGTTTTCGAGCTTTGTACGAGCGCATAAGCGCTATTGCCCTTGCGCTTGAACGTCGCCGTCGTCTTGCCTCCGGAAGTGGCAAACGTAGTAGGTACATACGATAACGTTCCAGCCTGCTCGTCATACCATACAACCGCCGATTGACTCGTCGGCACGCTTGCATAGGTTTCGATCGTGCGTTTGACATACCCTTTAAAGCCGTTGATCGGCTTAATGATCGATCCGCTAGCGGCGGATACGTCAAAGTGAACCGGTCCTGTAATGATTTGTCCACCTGTGGTGCCTAATGTTGATGTCAGCTTCGTTGTTAACGAAGAGCTGCCTTGATCGATCTTGATGAGCAAATTCCCAACGGAGCCGCCAGCATTCAGCGATGCGGCTATTGCCGAGAAATCAAGCGCAGCTAACGGAATTTCATAACTTGTATCGCCATAAATCACTTTGAAGACTGATTTCGCTCCCAATCTGTACGCACTGTCTAATGCGCTCAGCGGTACCGAGACGATACCTGCACTCTCCGTAACAGGCACTGTGAATACGACCTTCGGAGCCGCTACGCCGGCCGTTCTAGCTGTCTGATAGGCTTGGCTAATCAGATCTTGCGGCAGCGTATAGCGTTTGGCCGACATTCCTGCAGGCGAAGTATCGGCAGCAGAGGATACAACCGAGCTCTTAATTCCAATTCCGCCGTCTACCGATTCGAAGTCTCCTGACAGCGTATCAAGCAAAGTCGTCTGATTGGCGATTGTCACGTTCTCAAAGCTGTTCACTGAAATCCCCTTCGAGGTTTGAAGACCTGTCGACGACGTGAAATAGGTGACCGTCATGGCATCGCCAATTCCTGGGGCGGAGGACAAGACCAGCTTTACCAATGTTCCGCTCACCGTCACCTGCGATACAGGTGTCAGCACGCCCTTTACTTTAACCGTGAATTGAATGCTCGATGGAACATACGAGCTGTTGAGCGATTCCTTGAACGTCAAAGTAACGTTCGTTCCTTTGGCTACCGCGCCTACTAGCCCGCTTTGCGCATCCCCGGATTCCGCCGCCATCTGGGAGAAAGCCGCTGCCTTATTGTCGGCGAGATCGGATAGAGCCACGCCGCTCTGAGAATAGGACACTTTCACCGTCTGCCCGCTATTGATCGTCGTGCTAAGCGTCAGAGTAACCGTATCACCCACAACGCTTACCGCGCTAACCGTACGGGATACATTATCGACCAAAACGCTGTATTGGCCTGTCGTTGGCTTCGTTGCCGGATTCAAGCTTTCGTCATATTTAATCGTAATTAGTTTGGCATTGGCTGTAATGGTTTGCACTTTAGGCGCCGTTTTGTCTGTACCGCTTGAAGCGGCAAAGTTCGTGAAGGACGCGACGTTATTGCCCGATGAATCCCTGAGCGGATACGAGCCCGGCGAATAGCTGACCTTCACCGATTGCGAACCGGTAATAATCGTATTAACCGTCAAAATAACGAGACTGCCGTTGCCCGTGATGGAAGTCGGATAATATATCGTGCTTCCGATCGTCACGCTGAACTGCAAATACGCATTCGCGCTTGGAGCAATCAAATTTTTGTTGAAAGACAGCGTGACGCTGCTTCCCGATGCCGTAATATCCAGCAGCCTCGGAACCGAGGTATCCGATACTAACGTAACATCTCTGTTCGATAGGCTTATTGCCGCATTCCCCGAAATGTCCTGTATCAATCCTGGAGTTGCTTTCGTATACGATAGTTTCACGGCTTGTCCGCTAAGAATCGGACTCGACAGCGTAAGGACAACGGTCGTACCGCTTACCTGCACGGAATTCACAGAGCGGAACGCGCCATTCACCGTAATGTAGAAACTGCCTGGGAGCGGCTTTAAGTCCGCGTTCAGTTCTTCGTTATACGTCATAATAATGKAGCTGTCGTTTGCCTCAAGCTTGCTAATGACCGGAGGAGTCGTATCCGTTCCGATCGTCTTGAACGTCCATTGGTATTCGTTCTGAATGCCGACATAGTAGTTGCCCGCCGTATCGGTAATCGCATTCGGAGCAATATACACGTAATAGGACGTGCTTTTGTTCAGAAGGCCGACAGGTTGTATAATCAGCTTTCTTTCGTTCGTACTGTCAATCGAAACTACCGTATCATAGCTGCTCTGGCCGCCTCCCGTACCGATACGGTAGATCATAATCTTGGCCGTTCCGGCGAGCAGCTCATCGCTTAATGCGATGTTCTCGCTAAAGATCATATTGAACTCCGGATTTTCCTTCACTGCAATCGCATTGTTCGCCGGCGATTGCGATATCGCAACCGGCTTAACCGTATCGTTTGTTACGGTGAATGTCCAACCGGTGGTGCTTTGTATGCCTGCATAATAATTGCTGGATATATCGCGGAATGCAGTATTGCTGATAATAACGTAATACTTTGTATTATTGACGAACGGTTTCTTCGCCTCTCCGTTGTAAGCCTTATTCGGATCAATCGTAATTGTCTTCGTTCCGCCGCCCGTTACGAGATCGGAAGTAACCGGAATCGAGCGGAACAACGCTCCCGTGCTTGAAACGCGAATTTCAATATTGCCGCTGCTTGGAAGCACGTTTTCGTTGAAAGTCATTTCCAGCTTCGTGTTCACGCTCGGCGCCGCGCCTTTATTAGCCGGTGTAAGCTTTTCAACGAGCGGTGCGCTTGAATCCTTCGTCGTGAAGTTCCATGTGCTCGCGTTCGTAATACCGGAAAAAGTATCCGTCGAGCCTGGAATCCCGTAGGCGCCCGGTTCTATCGTGACGTAGTAGGATGTGTTCGCTTTTAACGCCGGGCTAGGCTTAATTCTTACTATATTCCCTTCGATGGTCGTGCTCGTTGCCCGTATTTTCTGATAGGTTGTATTCGTACCCACCACTTTGATCTCGACGTATTTGTTCGCAATCGCCTCAACCACGGTATTGAAGGTCATGACGAGTTCCGAATTTAATTCCACGTTGATGGAATCATCGGTTGGGGAGAACGGCCCATCCAGCTGCACGGCCGAATCCATCGTCGTGAACGTCCAATTCGATCCGGTGTAGGATAGGCCCGTGGCGTCTTTGAATAGTCCGTTTCCTATCGTAATTTTGTAAGAACGATTGGGTTGAAGCGCCGTTTTCGGCGTTATGACGATCGTGTCCGATCCGCTACCTTGCACCTCGGTTGACGTAACCGCTATACTGCGGCTGTCATCACCGGATACGAGAGTAATGCTGCCGCTAGCAGCAAATACCGGTTCGTCGAACATTAAAGTAATTGGCGTGGTTGTTGGTATAAAAGAGCCTTGGGGATCATACCAGATCAATTCCGGGGCTTTCACTACCTCGTCCGCCATGGTTATGAAATTCCATTTGTCTGCTCCTTGAATACCGGCATATCCGTTCCCGTTAGAAACATTGACGAAAGCGCCTGCGGATACAAGTACGTAATAGCTTGTATTGAAATCAAAATCTTTTTGAGGATCGATCGTTACTTCGCTCTTATTCGTCAAGATCTTAACGCGGCTGCTTGTAACGCTAAGACTTTCGAATAATTCATTGGTGGAAGACTTATAGATCGATATCGTATTCGCGCTTGAGCCCTTCGCAACGTTCTCGTCGAACGTTATTTTGAGTACAGCTCCCGGTGCGACGTTCGTAAGATCGTCAGCCGGCGTCAAGCCAACCGCAACCGGACCGGACGATGCCGCTTTTACGCGCTGCGTTAGCGATGGCCAGCCGGTTAGGCCGATCTGCAACAGCATGACGACAGCGATGAACAATGACAGCTTGCTGGTTCGTTTCATTTCATTCACTCCTCAAAAATTACAGTCGTACTTTATTTGTCGGTTGTTTTGCATGAAAAATTTAGGTTAACCCCTTTTTTATACGGTTCCGATTGTTCACTTCCTTCGATTCGACATCTTTCTTTCAATCTTTCTCTTATGTCCTAACGAATTGTCGAAGTTAGAAGTTGCATTATTTTCCTTCATAGTGAAACAAAAAAAGACCGTCCTTTCGTTACCGAAAGAACAGCCTCGATTATTATAAAGTGATTATACGCCGCTAGATGCGCCAGCTTCTGCTTTCAGCTTATCCGCCTTGTCGACGCGTTCCCAAGGAAGGTCGATGTCTGTACGGCCGAAGTGACCGTAAGCAGCTGTCTGAGCGTAGATTGGACGACGCAGGTCCAGCATCTTGATGATGCCCGCCGGACGAAGGTCGAAGTTGCTGTTGATCAGTTCAACGAGCTTCTCTTCTGCAACGATGCCTGTACCGTACGTATCGACGTTGATCGATACCGGCTTCGCAACGCCAATCGCGTATGCCAATTGAATTTCGCATTTGTCCGCAAGTCCTGCTGCTACGATGTTTTTCGCAACGTAACGCGCTGCATAAGCTGCCGAACGGTCAACCTTTGTAGGATCCTTACCGGAGAATGCACCGCCGCCGTGACGAGCGTAGCCGCCATACGTATCAACGATGATTTTACGGCCGGTTAGACCGGCATCTCCTTGAGGTCCGCCGATAACGAAACGGCCTGTAGGGTTAATGAAATATTTTGTTTGTTCATCAAGCCATTCCACTGGAACGACTGGTTGGATAACTTGCTCGAGAATATCCTTTTGAATTTGCTCAAGCGTAATTTCCTCAGCATGCTGTGTCGATACAACGATCGTATCCACGCGAACCGGCTTGCCGTCGACGTATTCAATCGTTACTTGCGTTTTGCCATCCGGGCGCAGGTAATCAAGCGTACCGTTCTTGCGCACTTCCGACAAGCGTCGTGCGATGCGGTGCGACAGGGCGATCGGAAGCGGCATAAGCTCAGGCGTCTCATTCGTCGCGAAACCGAACATCAAGCCTTGGTCGCCTGCTCCGATGTCTTCGTTCTCTTGCTTCATATCCTTGCCGTCGCGTGTTTCAAGCGCAGCGTTAACGCCTTGCGCAATATCGGCAGACTGCTCGTTAAGTGATGTGAGAACTGCGCAAGTGCTGGAGTCAAAGCCGTATTTCGCGCGCGTATAACCGATTTCCTTAATCGTACGGCGAGCGATAGCCGAAATATCAACATAATCCGCACGGCTGCTGATCTCGCCAATAACAAGCACAAGACCTGTTGCTACAGAAACTTCGCAAGCGACACGCGCATATGGATCTGCTTCAAGGAATGCATCTAAGACTGCGTCAGATATTTGATCGCATATTTTATCGGGATGGCCTTCCGTTACTGATTCCGATGTGAACAAGTGGCGTCCTTTGACCGACATCCGTATCAACCTCCTACAACCTTAGTATGGAATAAGAGCTAACTTTCTACACAAAAAATGAACCTTTTCCGCGAAGGAAAAGGTTGTTAGACAACTCTTCTAAAACAGTATGATACCGAAATTGTCGCTTTCTGTCAATGGACGCCCATTTTAATTCCGAGGGGATTACTGGTAGTTTCCAAGCACCTGTTCAGCTTGAGCGATGAGGCGCTTCGTAATCTCTCCGCCAACAGAGCCAGCTTGACGCGTCGACAAGTTAGACCATTGAACACTGCCGCCGCTAGCGCCAGTCGTACCGCCTAACTCGCCTGCAAACTCGGTATCTTGACTAGCGCCTCCATAACCTCCAGATGTAAGGCCAAACTCGGCAGCAATTTCATATTTCATTTGGTTTAGGGCGGATTTGCAATTCGGTACTACTACTCTATTCGAACGACTCATTGTGGTGACACCTCCAAGTAATGTAGGAACAATTGTATTGTGTGCTGTTCCTGGTTCCTTGAAGCGTATAACCTATTGTCAGTTCGGGGAAAATGTAGTATCTATTCCATCCGCTATTGCAGAACGTAGCTGCCTCTTACCAGTACCGTAAGCCCATTCTTCTGAGCAGGATCAGGTTGAATGCCACGGCCTTCACGAGGGAAGATAAGCAAGTGGTTCGCCGGAACGGGCGTGCCCTTCTTAAGCTCCGTACCGTCCGTCAGATCCGCTACACCGTTCGTATCCACACTATAAGCAAGCGCTTTGCCTACACGTACGATGACTTCGGTACCGGCACCTGCAAGCAATGTTTTACCGGCAGGCACGGCTACAACTTCTAGTGTTGCACTCGCACTGCTTCCTCCGCCTGAACCGCCGCTTCCGCCTCCATTAATCTTAGCAAGCTGCTCGTCGACATAACTCTTCGTCACGACAGGATCTTCTACAGAGCCTGGCGTGAGCGTATTTGATTCCGCTTCAAGCGGTGATCCTAGGCTCACGCCAATCCATACGCCTGCTCCGATAAGTACGGATGCAACTAGGACCCGCATTAGCTTTTGTTTCACTTGGCAGTCTCCTCTCAAATCTATTTATCTCTTAATAAGATACTAGATTTGAGTAGGATAAACCAGTTTTTTGTTTCCACTCTAGCATCTCTATGAACCTTTCAAAGCGATTAAAGCCCGCTATTACGTAGTTGTGAACCATTTTACTTTCTTCGTAGCGATAAGCATCTTCGCGCCTTCGAATACGTCATAAACGTTAACCGTGTACGTGTCGTTCAGGTTATTTAGTTTGTTTAAGATATTCGCGTCGTTGAATACGATCGACAGCGGATTCTTCGTGCCCTCTTCGAGTACGGTTAGCGAATTGTCGTCGGACTTTTTAAGGGCGAATGTTTTGGAGTAGTTCGTATTTGCGCTGCCGCCATTCAGTTCGATTACGATCTTGTGATCGCCAGCGACGAAGTCGTAGTCACCACCGATTGCCAAATCATAGTTCAGATCGAATTGGATACCGTCCGAATCACCTTCACCGGAGTACGAAAGCTGCGTGCTCAGATTTTTCAGGCTTAGATTGTATCCGCCGAAAGTAATGCCAAGCAAGTCCGTTTTCACGGCTGAGCCGGACTCGTCAGTAAGCTTGTACGCAACCGGATTCATCATGACAGAAGATTTCACTTCGCCGACAGCTGTCTCTGCTGTTTTGCCGATCACAAGTGAAGAACCTAATCGGTTGAAGTTTTTCGATACTTTAGCCCATGCAGATACGAGTACTTTGCCTTCCGGTGTTACTCTCTCCGTGAATTTAACGAACTGAACCGGAATCGTAAAGCCCGTTACATCCTGCAAATAACCTCCGATATCGGCGATTGCAGCATAACGCTGTTCATTGTTCGTTACAACGAATTCGCTATAGAAGTAGCTCTCCGTTACATTATCATAGAATCTGGTCGTAAGAAGCTTGATATCCGCTTTGCGTCCCGCATTATTAATGAGATAGCTTTGATCCTTCGTTTGCGTAGGAACCGTGCTAATCGCTTGCGCACCGAATTGGTACAGCTTTTTCTCCTTATCGGTTGAAGTTGCCGGCAGCTCGGTAAGAACTAGCGAGACATTGCTTACTTGTGCCGTATAAGGAATATTGACATGAACATATTTGGTTACCGTAGCATTTGGTTCGATATACAGCTCGCTATCCAAAGAAGTGACTTGGTGCGCTTCGGAAATTTGCACGCCGTTCAACATGAAAAAACCGCTCAAATTCGGCGTTTTCTTCGCAGCCTTGCTCGTGTTCGTAATTGTGATTTCGGCAATTAACGAATCTTTCTCTGATGTTGGCAGGCGGTGAATCGAATTGAATTTTACGAGATAGCCGTCGTCATAGCTGTACGTGTTGCCGCCAGTTGCAACGCCGCCGTCCTTCTTCACTTTATAGCTGGCAATGACGTAACCCGAATTCGTTTCCGTTACGCCTGAACGTACGACGAGCTGGGATGTATTCAAATTCACCGATGCAGGAATGTCTCCGCTCATGGTAATCGTTTTCTTGATTTTCGGCAGCAAAGATACAGCTGTACCCTCGGCATTGTTAGATGCAAGCGGATAGACAACACCGCTCGCCGTTACAAGCGAGAAGTTCAAATTCGGTACGTTGGTGAAGGTCGTCCCGATATTCTCAAGGTCGTAATCCATCTCGATTTTCAAGCTGTTGTCGTCATTCTCGCTCGTCGTTACGAATCCGACTCCGCTATTAACCGTGACGCCGTTTAAGTAAACGGTCTTCACTTTACCTACTTCTACGGCCGCCGCAGGCGTTACTTTCGGCATATCGAATACGCCGATTGGAATGCTTGAGCTCGTTCCACCTTCGTTTGGCGATGCTACAATTAACGCGAATTTCTTGCCTTTCATAGCGAGCGGCATCGTTGAGCTTAAAGTGATTATTTTGCGTTCTTTGGGTTGGATCGTAAGATTCGTTAGTGCAGTTGTATCCACATTATATGTAGCTAAACCTTCCGATTGCGCGAATAGCTTCATATTAGCTACGTTCACACTCTGTAGGCCTGAATTTTCAAGCAAAAAGCTCATCGTCACGTAGACGTTGTTTTTATCGCTGGTCACCATGTATTGCTTTAGCGCGCCACGAAGCGTTCCTCCATTATATAACATCGTTTTAGCTTGAAAAGCGGTTGTTTTATCGGTTKAGCCTTCAGGGAAACTAAGCTTCCCAAGCAACTTTTCATAGTTGGATGAAGAAAAGTCCCATTTAATAATATTGAATGCGAGATCAGAAAGTTTCGTATTGATATTAACGACTGCGTAATACGTAATATTAACCGTTGTATTAGGAGCAACGGTTAATTTGGTTTTGTCGGCCTCCGTTACTTTGGATATGTAACGGCTACCCGATTTCGTAACCAAACGAATATAGTAATCCTGCATATTAATAGTGGCGTTGCCGCTATTCTTAATCGTGACCGTGTAAGCAAATACTTTGCCTTGATCTTGCATCAGGAATTGGCCGTCACGTACTGAAATTGTACTGGATGCGTTAAGCTTGACGCTTTGACTCGTTATCGATGCGGCCTCCGCGATCTCTACAACCTTCAATGGCGCTAATGGAATCGCCGATTGAGCCAACAATGCATACGTGGCTACAGATGCAGCACCGATCTTAATCCACCTTGTATTCACAAATCATTCCTCCTCGAACTTATTATTGGTATAGACGCTTGCAGCCGTATAGAAGTTGCTGTTATGTCCATAATAATTAATAGTATATCGGAAGTTTGTGAACCATGGATGAACGCAAACAAAAAAAAGAGGCCGTGCCTCTTCATCGCGGAGCGATTAGGAGGACGGCCTCTTTTGGACAATTGATTATCAATTAAACAACTTTAACAGTGATTGTGTAAAGTGTGTCATTGATGTTCAATGTCAGTGTTACAGTACCTTTAGCAAGAACAGTAAAGTCAGTGTCTACATAGTTTTTGTTGGAAGAGAATGCATCTACATCAACTGGATCAATGATAGCTACTGTGCCGTATTGATCGTAACCAACGAATGCTCCACCTTTGCCATCAKCGTCGCCGAACAATGCTGCTTCAAGATCGCCACCTACAGCAATCGTAACTGCATTTTTCGCTTGCGATACTTTAGTCAAAGTTGCGATTGTTTTAACAGCTGTAAATTTGATTGTAGCAATTTTCGCGCTGTTCACAAGAACAGTTACGTTTGCTGTACCAACTTTTGCTGCTGTTACTTCAAGAGTCGCATCATTAACAGTTACAGCAGCGTCATCAKCAACATCAAGATCAACACCAGAAGTTACGGTTTCAATGTAGTTACCGTTAACATCTTTTTTGTATACTGTGATACCTGTTGTTACTGGGTGTTCAGGGTTTACAGGATCTTTTTGCTCTACATCAAGTGTAGTATCGCCAGCTACAGCAACGTATCCAGCGAATGTACCAGCTTCAACAAGTGCAACCGATACAGATTTGCTCAAAGAACCTACTACTACTTTAATGCTACCGGAACCTTTAACTTGGCCTGGTTCAAGAACAAGCTTAGTTTCGGATTGGTTTTGAGCAATGTTAAGTGTAATTGCATTAGCAGCACCAGTTACAAACTCATCGCCATCAACTTCAACGATATCGTTCTTAGTAATCGTGAATACTACATCTTTACCTGCAGCATCAGTTACTTTGAATGCATTACCGTATTGGTCAAGAAGTTTAACTTTCAGATCTTGAGTAATACCGGAAAGTTTAACTAGTTTCGAGCTTGGAAGCTCAACTACGATCGAAGTCAATTCAGCATCAGCTTTAACAGTTACAGTTACAGTTTTGGAAACTGTTTTACCGTTATAAACAGCTTTTACCAAGATTGTTGCAGTACCAGCTTTAACACCATTGATGTCGCCAGAAGTTTCGTCGATTACAGCAACCGTTGGGTTTTGCGATCTGTAAGTAACATCGCCAACTGCAAGCTCATCTGTAATGTCAGTTCCGTCTTGATCAAGAACTTGAGCGATCAAAACATCAGGAGTGGATTTGAAAAGGTTAAGATCTTCAGTTCCGAAGTCATCAGCAACTGTTACAACGCCGATTTTCGAAGCTACGGACAATGTGTTTTTAACAGTGATGATTGTGTTGCCAGTTTCGAACTTAGTGTCGTTAAGTTTAACGTTAACAACAGAGTAAGCAGAAGAGTTAACAAYAGGGTTAGCAGCAGTAAGGTCAGCGTCGCTTACAACGCCAGTGTCAGAGCTTTCGATCGTAATTGCTTCAGATAGATCGAAGTTAGCTGTGATATCGTTGCCAGCAGCATCTTTAATTACTACAGGTACTTTATTACCGTCTTTAACAGTTGTGCTTCCGAAACCAATGCTTACCGCTTCAGTAGCAACATAAGATACTTCATTTTTAGTCGAAGCCAACACCAAGTTGTTTTCTTTGGAAACTACACCGTTCGAAGTAAGAACATAAGTCGTTTCTTCGTCAAGCGAATCAACCAGGTTGATTTTAACTGTTTTGCCGTCGATTGCTACGCTGTCAACAACGTTGATCGCGTACTCATCGTCTTTTGTAGTTACAGTGAAATCGTTAGCAGTTGCAGTACCAACTTCAACATTGAATGTAGCTACCAATGTTTTGGAGTTAGTTGCTTTAACCGATTCAACAGTGATTGCAGCTGGAACTTGAAGAGCTGCATAAGCGCTGTAAGTAGCAGTTACAAGCAATCCACGAAGAGCTGGGATTGTGTAGTCAGCTTGAGCAGCGAAGATGCCGTTGGAGATTGCTTTACCAACGTATTCTTTAGCCCATTCAGCTACAGTGCCGTCAACAGCAGCTGCATCTTTAAGTGTGTAACCAAGTTTAGCTAAAGCATCAACAGCAAGCTTAGCAAGCTCTTGAATTGTTACGTTAGCGGATGGTGCGAATGTGCCGTTAGAAAGACCGGAAATGATTCCAAGGTTTGCTGCGTAATCAACATAAGCTTTAGCCCAGTGAGTAGCAGGTACGTCTGTGAAACCAGCGTCAGGGGAAGTAACGCCATCTTTGTAACCAGCAAGCTTAGCGATAATTACCGCTGCTTGTGCGCGTGTCATTGTTTGATCCAGACCAGCTTCGCCGCCTGGCAAACCTGCGAAGATACCAGCTTTCACTAGTTCGTCGTATTTTTGTTCTGTTGTTTTTTCATCAGCCGCGAATACCGATGTTGCGAACATCGAGAATACCATCGCGATTGCTACGAGCAAAGATAAACTTTTTTTCATAACCTTTTTTTCTCCTCCTCTAAATACCTTCGGTTGTTGAGAGTGTTGATTGGATAATAGATTGCTCGGTTCTCTCATGCCGATTCACCCCCTTCCCAGAGTAGAGCATTAATTTCGTATAAATGATGTCTGCGCGCATGCTTAACCCTATGTAATAACATGTCGCAGAAACTTGTAAACAATAAGTAAAAGAGTGCTAGAGTAGGTGTACCACTATAACATTATACAATGGGCTACCCGTACCGTAAAGAGGAAGTTGAGAATTCATTCCAACTATTTGGCTATTCCGATGCGCATTCGTCAAATTTCATCGCTTGTTTTGTGCTGCCATGTATTTAGACGCATTGCTCAGGGAAAAGTTGCGCTTTTGCCTGAAAAGTTTTTTTATGTACGATTCAGTTGAATGAACCCTTTCTTTCTTTACTTTGCTAGTATAGCTTGTTTCACTCATCACCGTCGATACTTAAGTTTTTCCATGGATAATGTTTCAGGATTCTCATCTTACCACTTTCTCATTAACAATAGTAACAGCCGCAGGCATAGCCTGCGGCCGTTACATGGCGTACTTCACTAGCTATTAATTGATTTTAGGCAGCTTCTTCAGATCCGCAAGAATCTTAGCCGTAATAATCGCAGCGTCGGAACGAAGCAAGTTCGATCTTGGCTCGAATACGTATCCGTTCTTCGGATTGCTTGCATCGACCGGCGATCCTACGATGAAGCCTTTTTTGGCGACTGCAACGACTGAAGCTTGAGCGTAGTAATTCACGTCGCCGCTGTCCTTGAAGATTTTGTCCAAATCCTTCTTAATCTTCGTTGCATCCGTACCCAGCTTCAGGTCCAGCGCTCTTGCAATAATAACTGCCGCTTCCTGACGAGTCAGGTTAACGTTCGGCTGGTAAGTTTGGGGTCCTGTTCCACGAATAATGCCTTCGCGGGCAGCCGTCTCGATATAACGGTAATCCCATAATGCGTCCGGATTTATAATAGTAGGAACATCATTGAAATGCGGTTTGCTCAATTCAAAGTTAAGCGGAATATCGAGAGCCTTCACCATCATTCGAGCAAATTCGCCGCGCGTTACATAAATGTCCGTGCCGAACTCGTCATAACCCGCAGAGTTCATCACGCCTTTGGCATAGATGGCTTCAAGGTAATTGCGCGCGTAAGGATGGGACGTTACGTCCTCGAACGCATATACCATCTTGCCAACAACGTAATAGCCGAATTTGTTAAAAGGTACAGTAATCGTGTTTTTCTTCACATCTACGACTCCGCCGATGTTTTCCCAATACTTCGCTTTTACGTCGTAACGGTAAACGGTAATAATCGTGCCGACGCTATCTTTCATATTCGGATCGAAAGATAAGGTGAGCGTGCCGGTCTTCGATGTAATTAATTCGCGATCATCCGGACGTTCGTCGTAGGTCGGAATCTTCGTGCCGTTCGTTCCTTTGGCGCCTGGATACTGGTAAGGATCTACCCCCATCGCAAGAGGATCATACGCTGTTGTATTTGGATCGTCTGCAAGTCCTGCGTCAATCCAGTATACAGGGCTTGCTTTCGTAAATCGTGTCGGGTACGAGAGTCTGAATCTCGTTCCGAAGCTTTCCAGCGTAATGTCGAAGCCCGGCGGCTTGCTTTCCAGTTCGCGACGGTCAACGACGCCATCCTCGCCGTTCGCAATAGCGAACATCAGGTTATGTCCTGTGAATACCTGGTTCTTCAAGTTGCTCGGTACGTTGAAATCGGTACGGATTAACGATGTATTCGCAGGGAACTTAAGATTTACGGCTCCTTCGAAAACTTTGTGCGAGTTTTTCATGACTTCCAAGTATTGAGCGCCTGGGATATTTGTAGGTTTATACGTAACCTCGAAGCTGCTCTTCACTTCGTCGTCTGCACGAACGATCGTGAACTCGATCTCGTTCTTTCCGACCTTCAAGCCGCTCAAGTACGCTCGGAATGCATTCGTGTAAGTAATCTCCGGCGTTGACGGATTGTTGTCCGAATCATACTCGACCTTCTCGCCCTTGATCTTGTTCACGGTTACGGACTCCGTACCTTCCGGCGCGTTAATGATAACCTCTAAATAGTTCTGGTTGACAACGCTTTGAGCAGGCAAGATTGGACGCAAAATCTTATACGGCATAGAAGTCGGATCGACTTCCAGTCGGTAGCTTGCCCGCGGGCCAGTCAGGCCAGTATTATAAACCACGAAGTTGTAGACACTCGAGCTTCCATCGGCATTCAGTTCCTCGTCGTTCATAATAAACGAGAAGGATTGCGTAACGATATCGTATCTCACCGTCAAGCCTGCCGGTCCTGGGATTGTACCATTAACCGTTCCCAGTACGGCATTGCTATTCAAGCTATCGATTACTTTAAATTCTTGGGTCAAATCCCAAAGGATATCGGTATCGATAGAACTTCCTTTGATCTCCAAAATATAATTTTCTTTTGCTGCTGTAGTCATGGTCGATATTTTTGACTCAACATCTGCAAAGGTTTTACCAAGATCGATAAAGTCAAATGTCCCGTAGATATCCATGAACTGCTCCGTCGTTGTATAAACGGTTCCGCGCAGCGGGAATTTCGGATCATTAGGCAATGGTTCATCCAGGTTATTGCTGTAAGGATAGATCCCAAGCCCCGTATCAACCGGTATAACCGGCAAGTTAGTCGGAACTAGATAAATTTTAAGTTTTTTCTCATAGGCATTTTTAGATCCTTGGAACACGAATCGGATTTCATTCTCGCCAGTGAAGAGCGCGTCGAAAGCTCGATCCCTCTCGCTATCCGAACCAATAGCTGTTCCATCATCATAAATTTGGAATTTGGTTGGATCCGACGGATCAATAGCCTGCAAACGAACAGGCGTATTGTTGATGTAGAAGAACACCGTTTGAGCCCCTGTGCCGGTAAGATCATAACGAATCTCCGACGTATTGTTAATGTTATTGATTTCTCCGGTAAAGTCCGAAAGCTCTTCCACAATAACTTTGCTGATACGATCAGCCGTATCCAGCGTCGTATCGTCATAAATCAATTTATTATCGAAGATCGATTCGTAACTCGTAAACGGTCCGAACAGCATCGTAAACTTAACGGACTTTGTAGCCGTTGCTCCTATGCCTAGATCAACTGTCTGAGTGCCTTCAAACGGCAGCTTGTTAAATACGATTACTTCGCGTTTGAACAGTCGGCTAACGCCGTTCACGTCGCGGTAGACGAATTTCGAGGTAAGTTCGTCCGAACGATTAACAAAGTTTCCATTAGACGGGTCGAGATAATCAGCAGGCGCGCTAACGCCGGTGATGCTTCTGACATTGTTCACGGTAACGACGCTAGAAATATCATTGATATCCGGATTGGCTACCAATACTTCCATCGCGAACGGAATGCTGAACAAATTCACGCCTTCAAGGCCGGAACTCGTCAGATTCTCGAATGGCGCGTTATTCTTATAGCCGCCCAAGTAATTGATTTGTTCAATGTATTGCTGGTTAGCATCGCGAACATAGAACGACATCGTGCCCGTGCCTTCATCGGACGGCAAGCCTTGAGCTTCACGCTTCTCGTTGACAGCGGTAAGCTTCAATCCATATTGCTTGTCGAATTCAGGCGCTGCTCCGATCAAGTTGTTCAGTGGCTCGATGAATTCGTAGACAAAAAACGCGTCCGTAGGCTGGCCAACCGATGGGTTGGGAGCAACCGACAAAAAGTTGCCGGCTTGGCTATCGGGCGACAGGGTCCAATCGATTTGGATGGGAAGCGTCGGATCCGGGTGAGGATCGAGAATGCCGTCCGGCGGCGTATCGTCATCCTTCAAGTAATTCGGAACGATGACTTTACCTGTTACGTACAAATCGCCCTCGTCGTCCACGGCAAAATTCGGATTGTACTCCAACGCGGCCGACCTCTCCGCAACTAATGTGCCCGTGCCTGAACCGTCGTCGACCATTTCCTCCAGATTGACATCGTAGAACGTTACGCTGCCATTGTAAAAGGCGATTTCGCGTGTGGTCTCGATCGTTTGATCCGCATTCTTAACGCGAATAGTTACCAAGTTTTTGCCCTTCAGCAAATTGATTGGGGAAGCAGCGAACTGATAGTTGTTAGAGCTGCTCACATTATAGGTCTTGCTGCTGTTATTCGTAATGATTGTTACGGATTGCGCGTTTGGCGCGAAGCCCGTAAGACTGATGTCGGCTGATGATTTACCGGCGGAAGTTGTCGAATGCACGACCGTCGTGCCGTTTTCTTCAACGCTGAACCGATTGCCGTCCAATTGCGCGACAAGATCGTAGAAGACGGGCGCGTTGTGGTAGTTGATATAAATAGAGTTCGTCACTTCCCCGCCGCCCTGTACGCCCTTGAACGTAATGCGGTTAAGTCCCGGGAAAAGCTCGATATTGTATACTTGAATGTTGAATCCGTTGATGTAAATATTGCTCGTCACGTTCTCGCGCTTCGAGCCGATCTGATCATTGGATGGATCATTATCGCCTTTGTTGTTAATGATTTGGACGACATCGTACGAAACCGTCGCTCCGTTCACGTTGCTGATCGAGCCTGTTAGCGTTACGCGCGGCTCAGTCGTTATGCGCGGTGCGGTCGATACGTCGGATTCGTTGGCAAAGTTGAAGCTTCCCGTCGCGGCAGATACTCCTGTGCCGCTGTACGGCGGCAGTACCTGGAGGACGAGGGCCAGCATTAGCAATACTGCTGAGATTTTTTTAAACACAATTAGCCTCCTCCACTTCTGTCCTTTAAAGTTAGATGTAACGTATATATCGGACAGACCGCAGCCAAAGTTTAGGTTAAACATGAATTTCCAAATATGACAAGTAAGCCGGGTAAAACAAAAAAGCTCCGAGCCTCTTGGTACAAGGGCTCGGAGCGAGTTCATGCTTAAATGATGAAGTTATTATTTCGAACGCGATTCGGCGTTAACCTTGGTCCGCAAGAAGATGCGGTTAAGGAAGCTAATAAGCGGCTTGCGTGTCTTGTCTACAATGCCGGTAACCTCTGCACCGATTTGCAAGAAGAACATAAGCAAGCAGATAACGGCGAACGTGATCCAATTGGCCGCGCTCGATTGCACGATAGTCGACTGCACGATCGCAAGTCCGCCGAAGATAGCGGCAACGCTCCAGATAATGAGAACGGTCTTGCGGTGGCTGAAGCCAAGATCGCGCAGACGGTGATGCAAATGACCTTTGTCCGGTGCGAACACCGGGCGCTTGTTCACCCAGCGGCGAATGATCGCGAAGAACGTGTCCGAGAGCGGAACGCCGATGATAAGGAGCGGCGTAACGAAGGATACGATCGTAACCTGCTTGAATCCAAGCATGGAGAGCGTCGCCAAGCTGAAGCCAAGGAACAGCGAGCCGGAATCTCCCATGAATATTTTCGCAGGATGGAAGTTGAACACAAGAAAACCGACGATGCCGCCAAGCAGCAGCGTACTAAGCAGGATGATCGGCTGGAAGCCCATCAGCGATGCCATGACTACGATCGTTGCAATGGCGATACCAGATACGCCTGCAGCAAGCCCGTCCAAGCCGTCGATCAAGTTAATCGCATTCGTAACGCCTACGATCCATAGAATCGTAATCGGAATCGCGATCCAATGAGCGATAGGCTGCATCGTCTCGCCGAACGGAATGTTCAGCAGATCGATCTTCACTCCGAAGCCGAATACGACAACGCAAGCTGCGGCGATCTGGCCGACTAGCTTCACCTTAGCCGAAAGCTCGAAACGGTCGTCTAAAGCGCCAAGCACAATAATGATTGTCCCGCCGACAAGCAGCGCGTTAATCAGCTTCATGTCGCTTGGACGAAGCAAACCGTCAGGTAACAATGGGGACAATAAGAAGAATCCCCCTACAAATGCAATATAAATAGCTAACCCGCCAAGACGCGGCATAATGCGCGTATGTACCTTGCGGTGATTCGGTTTATCGATTGCGCCGACTTTGAACGCGAATTTCTTCACGAGCGGCGTCATGACAAGGGCTAATACAAGAGAGATGATGAATCCTATCGTGTACAGCAAGCCTACTGGCATTTTGTGCAACTCCCCTTTTCTTCAAATATAAGACGCTCACTTACAAGCAGCCCTATATTTCCTGCGTGTAACGTCATTTTCACCATCAAAGGACGGTGATACGCGTTTACGCATGTACCGAAGTGAATTATACTCCGATTGAAAAAGAAACTCCAATCCCGTTTTCAACCGATTTTCACGATTTTCACTACATATTCGCGGTGTAAGTTAAGGTTTTGTCACTTTTTCTTTGTCGCGAAGCACTTTCACGACGAATTTCGGCAAAACAAGCATTCTTTTGTAGCGTTTCGGCTCTTGCATCAGGCGATAGAGCCATTCGAGACGCAACTTCTGGAAAACAGATGGTGCACGCTTCAATCTGCCGGAAATAACGTCAAAGCTTCCGCCGACACCCATAATGAGCGGTACGTTCAAGCTTTTCTTGTGCTTGACGATCCATGGCTCTTGCGTATCCGCGCCGCGCGCTACGAATAACAAATCGGGCGCCGCTTGTCGGATCTCGGCAATCACTTCATCGTCCTGCTCAGCGGTGAAGAAGCCGTTGCGGCAGCCTACGATCCTTACCTGCGGATACTGCAGCTGCAGCTTCTCGGCCGCCGCTTCAATAATTTCCTGCGTCGTGCCGAGCAAGTACACTTTCCAGTGGCGTTTCTCGCCCTGCTCCATTAATTTGTTAAGCAACTCGATGCCTGTTACTCGCTCAGCAACCGGATTGCCAGCGTGCTTCGCCGCCCACACAACTCCGGCGCCGTCCGGCACGATCAAATCAGCCTTAAGCATCATCCGCGCGTAATTCGGATCGTCCACCGCTGCCATAATCATGATCGGATTAGCCGTAATAACATGCGTAGGTGTTCTTGCCTCAATAGCTGTTGTAAGTAAACGAACCGTCTCGTCCAAATTCAGTTTCGAGAACGGTATGCCATAAATCGGCACGGTTGGATGATTATTCGACATGAGGAAGTCACCTCGATATAGTATGACGCAAGAAATGCACGATTTGTTGCGCCGGTTTTTGCGATTGTTCCACTAATTGGTCGATTGCGCGCTTATGCTTGTCCTGCCACTGACCACGCTGGTCAAGCAACAGACATGCCGCATCGGCGAAAGCTTCTGCGTCCAGCTGCTCCGTCGTGCCAATTGGCGTTAGCCCTAGTCGATTCAGGAATTGATCGATCTTCGGATCGTAGGACAGGCCGAGCATCGGAATGCGCTGGCCTGCGGCATAGATAAGCGCGTGCAGGCGCATGCCCAGCAGCGCGTCGCACCGGCTGACCTCGAGCAGCATCTGCTGCGGATGGTCGCCGGGAGCGGCCAGCTCGGCGGAGCTACCCTCGCCGAGCCGGCCGCGCAGCCGTTCCATCACCTGCTCCGACGTTTCTACGTCAGAGGGGGTGTGGAACGGCAAGAAGCGCAGCCGCACGGGCCGGCGGTGCGACAGCGCGACCAGCGCCTCGACGGCGCGCGCGATATCCGCGCCGTCGAGGCGCCAGTGGCGCAGCGAAACGCCGATGACCGGCGGCGTCTCGCTCGCGCCTTCAATCGCTGCCGCCTCAACGGCCGGCAGCGGCAAGCCCATCACCGGATCGGGTACGACGTCGATCCGGTCCACAGGGACCCCGATCCGCCCGAGCAAAGCGGCGGATTCGGCGTCCCGCACCGAAACATACTTGCTCCGCTTCATCACATTGCGGATCATCGGATCCATCCATCTTCGATTCACCGGGCCAATGCCCTGCGCATACGCAAACGTCGGCTTGCCGAGAAGCTGGGCTAGCTTCATGATTCCCGTATAATACGGAATCGTCTTTACCCCCGTTGCGTCCTGGAGTAAACTACCACCGCCGCTAATGAGCCCGTCGCAGCGACGGAGCGTCTTCAGCACGTCCGCCGGACGCATCCGATGAGCCGATTCAACGCCGTACGTCTTGCTCGTCCACTCCGGGTCTACGGACAACACAATCGGTTTGACCGTTACGCCCTGCGCCTTGCCTTCCGCTTCAAGCGCTATCAGAATCGAGAGCAGCACCGCCTCGTCACCGCTATTATGGAAGCCGTAAAAGCCGGAGATCGCTATTTGATATACTTGCGTATGAGAATCGGTGCCCATTTCTTCAAAACTCCCTCCACAATCAGCCACGCAACAATAAGAATGCAGCCGATAATTGCTCCCGTGCCCAGTCCAAGCAGAACGCGGATAGCCGAAATATAAAGCGGCGTATGCAGATGCGCGAACGTGTCAACCATCGACAGTTGGCCGATTGAGCCAACGATCACGAGCAACCATGCTGCGCGATAACGGAGCGATAAGAACAGTCCGAGCAGGAAGAGCGGGTGCGACAGCAGGAACTCCTTAAAGCGCGGCCTTACGCCGAACGTCTGCTCCAGGAAATTACGGATCACAAGCTCTATCGACGATACCGATCCAGCGTTGCCTGTACGCGACAAGTAATAATAACCGACTACGCCGATAACGGCGACGAGAACAACCCATGTAAGCGTAATAGGCTGCGCAAGCAGCTTGCGAATATTGAACAGCTTCGCATGGCCTGTATAAAGCACGACGTAGATCGCAACAAGCGCAATTGGCGCAAGATGCAGCACGCTAACGCCGCGGAATTGTTCCAATACAAGATTGTACGTAATATTGTTCAACAGGCCGAACACAAGCGGAACGGCTATAAATGAAATCAATGCCGTTACTACGAACCAATTAATCGCCAGTCCAAGACGTTTGCCTACGGAAGGAGCAGCGAACAACCAATTCAAGCGGCCATTCTTCCCGCCTGCAGCCGCTCCGCCCTCTGCAAGGGACGCTTGGCTTCTGCCAACCGACCAATCGTCGCCTCCGACAATACGCCGATCGCCAACGGTTCTAGACGTAATGCGATTCATCGCCCAAATGAGCGCAAGCGTCGGCGCGGCAATGGCAGCGCCCAGAGCCAATGCCTGCTCCATCGTCGAACTATTCAGCTTATACAAGGCAGCGCTTCCTACAAGACCGAGCAGGAATACCGGAATGTTGACGCCCGGTACGAACGTACCGACAACCAGCGCAATAAGCGCAATTGCTCCCAGCGCTACAACGCCGCGAAGCGGCTTCGCCCATGACGGTTGCTCGTAATCGAACGGTTGCGGCTCGCCTGGCGTGAAGCCATGCTCAGCAAGCTTGGCAACAGCCCCGTTTTCCCCGCGCAGCGCTTGGCTTATTTTATCCAGGTTATGAACGAATTTGCCCTTGTCCGTGTTGGCTTGTACCATGCCGTTCATGAAGAACATCCGAATATTGCGATCCTTCGCCGCCAACAAGAAACGGTCGGCGATTGCCTCAGGTGACATTTCCATCCCGTCTCCCGGAGAGAGGGAATAGAGGCGAACAATATTATAATTCGTATTGTACGCTAAATTATTTAGCCCTTTTTGCGGTTTTTTCAAATTTTCAATCGCTATAAGTCCCATCTCATACTTATTCAACAATTCGGAGACGCTCAGCAAATTCGCCTTGTCCGATCCGCCTTTCACGACATCTCCGTCGAACAGCACTCGAGTAACGCCCAATTCCTTCATCATGCCGAGCTGCTCGTCCAAATCCGATTCCTCGTAAGGCTGGATTTTGTTCGAGATGCGCGGCAAAATTTTAAAGCCTGCATCATGAAGCTCCTGAAGCGTCATTGGATCAAAATCCATCGTCTTCATGACCGCTTCGGCAACCGGCATTTCAATGACAAGACCGTTTTTACCTTCGTATGACCAGTCTCTGTAGACAGCTTCGGCGCGGTCGAACGCTTCGCGGACGATCGGACCGATCTGCTCTTCCTCTTCTTTGCCATTGTATAAAATATAAGTGAAGTTTTGTCCCGGCGTTTCGAACTTGCCTTGCAGCAGAGCTGCGTCGCGGGAGCTAAAATACATCAGTCTGCCGGAGAGCACAAGCTCCTTGAGCGAGCTCTCATAGACAGCCATCGTCGTGATGCCCGAATCCTTAAGCAGCTGGAGCTTTTCCTTCACGAACTCCCGGGGCTTCGTTTGCAGCTCCGACACTTCAATAATATCGCGATAGTCGAATACATACTCAATGTTCTTCGACGTCTTCTCCATTTCCATCCGAACCAGGCCAAGCGGCATGGCCGCCGCTACGCCAATCAGCGTAATGACCCATAACCATATCTTCGCGTGCCGATTCCATTGCTGCCATCGTAAAAGCACGAAACTCCTCCGTTCCAAAACCTAAATAAATAATTCAACAGACATTACGGACACTGCAAACCCTTAATCTCGATATCTGGGTCTATGTCCTTCCTAGCGGACCCAGATGACCTTAATCGACCGATTTGGAGTTCAAATCCTTGAAATAACGTTAATTAAGGTCTACTGGGTCCGTTAAGCTGGAGATCTGAGACTCATACAATAATTAGGGTCCCTATAGTCCGTAACTTTGATTAATGTACATCAAATGGCGCTCAGGTCATCCCCCAGCCATATCCCTTAATAGCCTATGCTTTGCTGTCAACTCGTGCCATAACGGCATCCTTCAACACTTGAAGCGACTCTGCAGCCGCAGCCGTCGATTCGCCTTTGACCGCAAAATAAACTTTGATTTTCGGCTCCGTGCCCGATGGGCGCAAGCAGAACCAAGATCCGTCCGCACGAAGATACTTAAGCACATTTTCCGGACGAAGTCCGTCTAGGCCGGCAGCGTAATCAAGCACCTGTTCAACCTTCACGCCGCCGATCTCACGAGGCGGATTTTGACGCCAGTCGTCCATGATCGCCGCGATCTGCTGAACACCGTCGAATCCTTTGAGCGTGCGGGACTCCAAGCCCTCCAAGTACACACCGTGCTGCGCATACAGCTCAAGCAGCACATCGTATAAAGTCTTTCCTTTGCTGCTATAATAAGCAGCCGCTTCACAGATCAACAGCGATGCGACAATCGCGTCCTTATCGCGCGCGTATGTGCCCGTCAGATAGCCGTAGCTTTCCTCATAACCGAATAGAAATGCGCGCTCGCCCGTTTGCTCGTAACGCGTCATTTTCTCACCGATATATTTGAAGCCTGTAAGTGTATTTTCAACTGCAACGCCGTATGACAAAGCGATATCCGCGCCCATCTCGCTCGTGACGATCGTCTTAACAACGACGCCATTAGCTGGAAGCTTGCCGCGCTCTTGCAGTTGGCTAAGTACATAATGAACCATCAAAGCGCCCGATTGATTGCCTGTTAGCACGACGTATTCGCCTTCGTTGTTTTTCACGACGGCGCCCATGCGGTCCGCATCCGGATCCGTACCGATAATGATGTCGGCGCCAGTCTCCTTCGCAAGGGCAATCGCCAGCGTGAACGCTTCGCGTTCCTCGGGATTCGGCGACTTCACCGTGCTGAAGTAACCATCAGGTTGCTCCTGCTCGGGTACGATGTGAACGTTGCGGAAGCCCGCTTGCTTCAATACCTCGCGTACAGGAATGTTTCCTGTTCCGTGCAACGGCGTGAACACGACGCCGAACTTCTCGCCGATCTCGCCTTTCAGCAGCTCGCCATTCAAGCTTTGCGCTGCAACCGTATCAATAAATTGTTGATCCGCATCAGCGCCCAACCAGCGAAGCAAACCTTTAGCTTCCGCTTCCTCGCGGCTTACGCGTTTGATCTCCCCGAAGTCAACGATTTGGCCGATTGAAGCGATAACTTGCTCTGCTTCCTCCGGAATCAGCTGACAACCGTCTGCTCCGTAAGCCTTATAGCCGTTATATTCAGGAGGGTTATGGCTTGCCGTAATGACAATGCCGCTCGCYGCGTTCAACGCGCGAACCGCAAAGGACAATTGCGGCGTAGGACGAAGCCCTTCGAATAAATACGTCGTAATGCCGTTAGCCGCAAGCACAAGCGCCGAATCCAGCGCGAATTCAGGCGACAGATTGCGGGAGTCATGCGCGATAACGACCGATGGCTTGTCGCTCTCAGCATCTGCTTTGGCAAGCAGCCAATTCGCTAGACCTTGCGTTGCTTTGCCTACGGTATAAGCATTCAATCGGTTCGTCCCTGCACCCATAACCCCGCGCAAGCCGCCTGTCCCAAATTCAAGATCGCGATAGAAACGATCCGTAATTTCCTTCTCGTCGCCGGCGATGCCGCGCAGTTCCGCCTTCGTCGCTTCATCGATTAGCGGATCATTTAACCATGCTTCATATTTGGCCGCAGCCGTGTTCAGGGATGATTGAGTCATATATTCAACCTCTTTCTTCGTATCTTTGATAATCAAAACGAGCCTACGTGTGCAACAAATGATTAATTACGATCGGACAGAGCAAACATAAGCTCGCCTTCGGCTACTACCTTGTCACCAACTTTTGCAGTCGCTTTTCCTTTGCCGATCGGCCCTTTGAGGCGTGTAATCTCTACCTCTAGAATAAGGGTATCGCCAGGCTTCACTTGGTCGCGGAAACGGAAGCCGTCAATGCCCGCGAAGAATCCGAGCTTGCCGCGGTTCGCTTCAACCATAAGCATCGCAACCGAGCCTACTTGCGCAAGCGCCTCCACGATCAATACGCCCGGCATAACCGGATAACCTGGGAAATGCCCTACAAAAAAGGGTTCGTTCATCGTTACGTTTTTGAGTCCGACGGCCTTTACGCCCGGTTCAACCTCCAAAATACGGTCGATGAGCAGGAATGGAGGGCGGTGCGGAATAATTTCTTGGATTTGATTAATATCGAGCATGTTAAACAATACCCCTTTCGCAAAGTTCACTAGTATAAAAAAAGTTATTTTAACTAAAACTATACTTATCCTTCATGAAACTGCAGTTCGTGGAGGTTAAGATAAGGGAGCTTGACTATGAGACCTGAAGCGTCTTTGGTCAAGCTTCTTTTTTCTCCGGCTCACCTTCCTGTTTATGTAGCACGTCGACTTCCGGCTTATTTAGCGCCTTGAATAATGCGATATACATAAAGGAAGTAATAAATGAGAAGCCGATAACCGCCCAAAGATACGACTTTGCAAACGATGCATCGAAGAAAATAAACATGATGGCGGAATAAAATAATATCGTCGTCAGTTTCCCCATCCAGTTGGCCGGCACGGTCTTCTTGCCCCGGAAATGATAAAACATGCCTCCCGCTATCATGCCCAAATCGCGCAAAAACATCGCTCCAGCCGCAGCCCATGAAATCATGTCTGCCAGCAACAGCGATAAGATGACTGTTATGAGCATAAGCTTATCGGCCAGCGGATCAAGCATAATGCCAACCGTTGTCACTTGTCCGCTCTTACGAGCGATGTAGCCGTCCAAAATATCGGTAATACCGGCGGCGACCATAATCAGAAAGGCTGGGATCATATAACCGCTTGAGAATACACCTATGTACACCGGAATTAACACAAAGCGTAATGAGGTTAATAGATTCGGCAGATTCAAACGGTCACACTCCTTTGCCTATTCCTGACTTTCGCCTCGGCTCCCAACTATTATACAACTACCATATGCAAATGAAAACCGCGCATGCGTCCCCCTTGGCAGAAGAATGCGCTGCATCCCCATAAATGTTGTAGTTCTCTATACCCATTTGAAATAAGTTGCCCTGTTTATCTTCATTTCCAGCCTTTTCTAACCGTTAATAGTAGAAGACACTATTATTAATGAAGCAGAAAGGAACGGGATGCAGTGAATTTACGTTTACAATGGAACTTGTCGTTCATGCAGGCGCGAAAATGGCTTGCCGCTACTCTGGCACTTATGCTTATTGCTACCTCGATGACAGGAATCGCTTATGCGGCGGAGGATACCGTAACCGGAATCGAATTCGATTATGATGCCTCGGATTTCAATAGCAGCACCAATTCCCTTGATCTAAAGGTCGAGTCGGATAAAATCAATGTCACTTTATTTGCCAATATCTCCGGGAGCACAACGAAAAAAAATGTTACTTCAAGCGCAACATGGAAGTCGTCAAGCGCCTCGATCGTAAAGGTTGAGAGCGGCGTCCTTACCGGTCTCGGTAAAGGCACGGCAACGATTACAGCAACTTATAGCGGATACACGGTCAGCATCAAAGCAACGTCTGACTATGTATACGATCAAATTGTAATCAAGGATTCCGAAGGCGGCGAAGTCGACTCTACTCAAAAGATTAAACTGGGCGAAAAGCTCGTTTATAAACTTGATGGCATCAAAACCAATGCTGAAGACGAGCTCATTACCGATGCGACCTGGTTGACTTCGAACACAGCAGTAGCGACCGTCGTTGACGGTACAATTACGCTTGTTGGTGCAGGCTCAACAACGATTACCGCGAAATACAAGGGCAAGAGCGACACGGTTGTTCTGACTGTCTCTTCGCCCTACAAGTCAATTGAGCTTAACAAGTCAGGACTTTTAGAACTTGAGATCGGTACCGACGACACAGTTTTAACAGCTACAGCAACAGAACAGGATACACTTAAAATTATTCCCGTAACGGATATCGCAAAATGGACGAGCTCTAGCACAGCTGTCGCAACAGTCGATAAAGGCTCCATTACGCCAGTTGGCGCGGGCAAAACGACGATCACCGTCTCGTATCTCGGTGTAACCACTTCCATCGAAGTCGTTGTTCGAGCAGCTTATCAATCGATCAAGCTAACGCCGGAAAAGGAATACCATATGTTCCTCCAAGATCCCAAACTTTCGATTAAGGCGGAAGTTTTAACGAACCAGAACGAAACAGATGACGCAACCCAAGATGCTACATGGACATCCTCCAACGTAATCGTTGCTACCGTTGAATACGGTGTTGTTACACCTAAAGGCGTTGGCACAACGAAAATTACGGCTTCACACAAAGGGGTAAGCCGCAGCATCGAAGTAACCGTATATGCCAGCATCAATGCGGTGAAGACGGAGTCAAAGGAAATTGACGGTTTCGTCTCCGACAGCGCCGAGCTTCCAAAAGTAACCGCTACGATCTTCGACGGCACGGAGACCGATGTCAGCAAGCTTGTGAAATGGACTTCTTCCGATGAGGAAATCGCTACGATCAAGGACGGCAAATGGACAGCGGTCGCAATCGGTGAAGCAGTACTTACGGGTACTGTGCAAGGATATAAAGTAGAAGCTAAGCTGACAGTGCACGTCAAACCGCTTAAACTCATTGCAAGCACGAAGGAAATGAGTGTTATTATCGGTAAAGAAACAGCGTTGCCGAGCGTAACCGTCGTTAATGAGGACGGCGAAGAAGAGGACGTAACGAAGTCCATCAAGTGGAAGACAACGTCCGATAATATCGTATTGAAGGCCGAGACCGTTAAAGGTCTTGAAGCTTCTACCGTTTCCCTGACCGGCACGTACTTGAATAAAACGATAACCGTAAAAGTTCGAATTGAAGAGGAGATCGTGAAGCTCGTCGTAGAGCCTACCTCTCTCGCGCTCAATCCGGGACGCTCGAAGTCGATTAAAGTAACCGGCTATTACAAAGACGGCAAAAAAATCTCACTCGGTTCCAAAATGAACTGGGAGGTCAATCCCGATACAATCGCATCCGTTAACGGCAGCTCCGTTAAAGCAATAGCAGTCGGCAGCGGCAAAGTATCCGGGTCTTACCAAGGCAAGAAGGTTGAGATCGCCCTAGTCGTTACCCCTAAGCTGAAGTCGCTCTCGGTGTCGTCTAAGACGGTATCGCTCAGCCCTGGCGCAGCGTTCGCAATAACGTTAACGGCGAACTACACAACGGGAAGCCCGGTTAATGCAACGGCCAGCGCGATATGGACGAGCTCCAAGCCAAGCGTAGCTACAGTAATCGACGGCAAGATTACAGCGGTAAGCAAAGGTACATCGACGATCAAAGCAAGCTTTGGCGGCAAAACGATTACCATACGCGTTAGCGTTAAATAGAAGCCTCTAAATGAACAAAGCCCTTTCACTTCCGGTCACGGAAGCTGAAAGGGCTTTGTTGTTAAGGTTAAGCTATGCATCAATTGAAGCGGACGCTTTACTCCGTTTGCTATATTTCAGAACGAACCAGTCGTAGAGCCGTTTCCCAGTGTCTGCCGTCAGCAACAGGATGAGCGGGATCAAGGTGAACGTATACCTCGCCTCCGCGACGTAGATAAGTCTCAGCGCGGTCATCGAGACGACCAACAGCGCGATGAAGATCAGCAGCGGCTGCGAACGTTTATACCGCAGCAGCGCATAGATCGTACCAAACGCCGCGAGCAGCATAATGACGAAGTGCAACGGCAAGCCGTTCATCGGTATAATCGTATACCATGGATCATGTCCCGTTCCCGTATAGACCGGGCCGTACAGATAGACTAGCTTGCCTACTGTATACCAGCCAAGGAAGGTCAGCGGATAATGTTTGAAGCCGTATATAATGCGCTCCTTAGCGACCTCCGTCTGTGAATCTTCCGCCTTCGCATGAATCGGAACAATCGTATTCTCATAGTTCTTGTATTCGAACGTGCCGGCGTACAACGGATTCTCCATCGTGGACAGCAAAATGAACTTATCGAACGTCACCATATTGCGAATCCACCATGGACTCATCAGCACGGCGAATACGAGCATCGTCACACCGAAGACGGTCAATACCTTCTTACGGCTTTGCTTCAGTTTCCAGCCGTAGAATACAACGAACAGCAGCGCAACTGGCAGAAATTCCGGACGCGTAAGCACGAGCGCTCCGAGCGCAGCACCTGCCGCTAGCGCCCATGGAAGCGACAGTTTCTCGTAGGAGCGCAGCTGCAGCGTAACGTACAACGCGAGCAGGAACGTCGCCAGCACCTCGGTTAGTATCGCTCCGTTCGCATAAACGAATGGCGGATAGACCGCCGCCAGCAGCAAAGCGATGAGCGCTTGCGCTCTCCCTAGCTGCCGATAGGCAAGTTGGAACAACAACGCCATCGTAGCAAGACTTAAGATAACTTGTATGTATCTGACATAAGGAAAAGGATCATGCTGCTTATAGTCAACCGCTTTATAGATCCCCGCTAGGAAGAGCGGGAAACCCGGCGTCACCTTCGCATTCGGCTGTTCTTCCTTATAGGCGTAAACGCCTTTCTCCAACAATTGTTGAACCATTAGATTGTAATACTTCGTATCATGGTTTTTCATGCTATGCGTCGACGATGCGACAAAGTCGAAGCGCAGAAAAGCGCCTACTATGAATACGACAGCRACAGCGCCCCAGTACCATTTTGCACGAGATTGGTTCATCTTCTCCACCATACCGCCTTCCCCTAAAATTCCACACACAAAAAAAGATCACGCTCAGCAGTCGCTCCTGCAAGAGCATGATCTCATATGCTTATTCGTACGAGCAAATGCGTCGTACACCCTTACGAATCGGCAAACACCAAATCGTATAGATGCTGCCAAGTCGACCAACTGAATACTTCATCCTCCGGCTGCTTGCCAAGTACGACATAACCGGCGTACAGGCCTGCAATGAGCATAATGACCATAATGACTGGCACGATGCTCTTGCGCAAAATCCATAAAGCGATATTCGCACCTTTGGAACGCTGCTTCTTAGCTTTAGCCTTCGTCTTCGAGCCGTCTCGCTTTGGGGGATCTTCTCCTTCGCCCCTATTGCTATTCTCGACTCGCTCATCGGCCATACTCATTCACCATCATCCTATCCTTATGCGCGCAAACTGTTAGCAAGCCCCATCATCGTATCACTGGACGAGAGAGCACGCGCGGCCAACTGGTAAGCGCGCTGTACACTAATAAGCTCCGTAATCTCATCCGTCATTTCGACATTGGATTGCTCCAAATAACCTTGGTTAACAGTAACGCCATTATCGCTGCCAGGCACGATAAGCTGAACGACGTCTCCTTGGTTGATTCCATCAGCAATAATGAACAGATTGTCCGCCACCGCCGTCAACGCTGCAGGACGTGTCGCTTGCAGCAGCTTCACGCTGCCAAGCTCGATCGTCTGCTCGGACGAAACGCCAAGCACAGTGCCATCCGGATTGACGCGCAGGCTGTAGCCCTGCGGTACGACGATCTGCCCGTCTACGAGAGCACCCGTCTGATCCCTGACTCTTCCGACTACAGGGTATCCGTCTTCCGTTGCCAGTATGGTATCACCGTTTGCGTTAGGCGTCAACTGGAAGGCGCCGTTGCGCGTGTACGCACGGTTGCCTGCCGCATCGACTTCGACCTCGAATAGGGCATTTCCTTCAATGGCAAGGTCAGTCTCTTTATCCGTCGCTTTAACCGGTCCTTGCGACAAATTCGGCTGCACCATCGTCATATGCGAACCCCAGCCTTGGTTGAAGTTCATCGGCGACAGCCTGCCCGGCTGATTGAACGCTTCCGGCTGTCTTCTCACGTTCGTGAGCAAATCCTCGAACGTCGCTTCCTTCTTCTTATAGCCTACCGTATTCGCGTTCGCTATATTATCGGCGAGCAAGTCGAGCTTCTGCTGCAGCCCGTTCATCGACACCATCGCATTAATCATTGAACCGTTCATGCATAGCCTCCTGACGCAATTTCGTTATCGGTTAGACGCGGCCAATCTCTGTTACCGCTTTGCCTAAGCTTTGATCGTAAAATTGAATAACCTTCTGATTCGCTTCATAAGCCCGAAGCGCAGCCATCAGATCGACCGAAGCTTGCGCGGCGTCTACGTTGGAGCGTTCGACGTAGCCTTGTCTTACTTCGATTCTCTCGCCTGCATCGATTGCGCGGGCATTGCCGTCTTCGCCTTCGAAGCGGAAGTTGCCGTTGCCGTCGCGCACAAGCTCGTTCGGATTATCTACGCGCGTGATGAGGAGCTGCCCCCGCTCAATGCCTGCGGGATCTAAGAACCGCTGATCGTCGGTCAACATCAGATTCTCAAGGCTTGTCCCGACCGGAAATTGGATAGGCTGACCGTTCGCTCCAAGTACGCTAGAGCCATCGGTCGTCATGAGGAAGCCGTCTTCCGTCAATGTGAACTTGCCTCCGCGCGTATAGCGCACTTCTCCATTCGCGTTCTGAACGGTGAAGAACGCTTGCGGCTGGAACGTCACTTGGCCGTCTTCGCTAACCGACTTGCCTGATTCATCGAACACGAGTCCAGGCACATCGATATTCGAGATAAGAGCGAAGTCAGATGCGTTATTCGTCYGCGTCAGGTCGCCTTGCAGATGAATCGATAAGCTCTCCTCCGCGAATACGCCGCTCGTTAACTTGCCGATCTTCATTTGATCCTTCGGCTCAACGCCTGTAAGCGACAAGAGCATCTCAGGAAATGCGCGCGACACCGAATTGGTCTGCTTGTAGCCCGGTGTATTGATATTCGATATATTATTCGTTACCGTATCATGTCTGCGTTGCTGTGCAATCATGCCGGCAGCTGCGGTATATAGTCCTCTTAACACGATTGTAACCTCCTCGTGGCTTTCATTCCCAGTACCTCTATATATTATCGGTTGAAAGCAAGGCAGGCTGAATAGCATGTCTATGCGACCTTTGACTCATTTGCGCCTCGGCTCGCCCCCCTATGGCTCCCTACCCGCGCAAACGATTCAAATGCCGCTAACCGGCCTTATTTTTTACCGAGCTTGTCCAAGTGATCGAGCAGAATACCCGTACCCTTCACGACGCAATGCATCGGATCCTCAGCGATCAGCACCGGTACCTTCAGTTCCTCTGCGAGCAGAGCATCGAGCCCGTCCAATAACGCGCCGCCGCCTGTCAGAATGACGCCGCGGTCGATAATATCGGCGGACAATTCCGGCGGCGTACGCTCCAGTACCGACTTGGCTGCCGATACGATCGACATCACCGGATCCCATAGCGCTTCGCGAACCTCGTTCGAGCGGATCGTAACCGTAAGCGGCAGACCCGACACCATGTCGCGTCCGCGAATATCGATCTCGTCGCGGCGTCCGTCCTCGAATACCGTGCCAATCTTAATCTTAATATCCTCGCTCGTTCTCTCGCCGATCAGAAGCTTGTACTTGCTCTTAATATATTTCATGATTGCGTCGTCGAACTTGTCCCCTGCGACTTTAATCGAAGAGGCGGTAACGACGTCGCCCATAGAAAGAACGGCTACATCCGTCGTACCCCCGCCAATGTCCACGACCATATTGCCGCTAGGCTGGAATATGTCCATTCCAGCCCCAATAGCGGCAGCCTTCGGCTCTTCTTCCAAAAAAACTTCCTTCGCGCCGCTGCGTTCCGCCGCCTCGCGAATCGCTTTCTGCTCTACCGACGTAATATTCGTTGGCGCGCAGATTAGAATGCGAGGACGGCTGAACCACTTGCGGCCTTCCACACGGTCAATAAACGCTTTCAGCATAATTTCCGTAATTTCAAAGTCTGCGATTACGCCATCTCTTAGCGGACGAATCGCAATGATGTTGCCCGGAGTACGGCCCACCATACGGTGCGCCTCCTCGCCTACGGCAAGCACGCGCTTCGTGTCGCTCTCAATTGCAACGACAGACGGCTCGTCAAGCACAACGCCTCTTCCTTTTACATGAATCGAAACATTGGCTGTTCCAAGATCAATCCCGATATCCTTGCTCAGCATAAGGCTTAAGTCCCCCAACGAATAATGTTTACATAACGTACGTTTAGTCCCTCTTGACAGAGAAACCGCTAGTGTACATTATTCGCCAAAAAGGTCGAAATTCCTCTACAAATCGATGAAAAATTTTCATGCCGTGTCAGCGCGTGTCGACTAATCTTTTATTTGATTACACCTTGCCCGCGGCAATGACTTCACGCTTCTTGGAACTCGTTTTTTTGTATTTGATTTTGGTCGCTTCGCCTCCTCTTAAATGCCTAATCGATTTGTGATACTCGAGAATGTGCTTAACCTGGTCTGCCAGGTCGGGGTTGATTTCCGGCAGTCGTTCGGTCAAATCCTTATGCACCGTACTCTTGGACACACCGAACTCTTTGGCGATCGTTCGCACCGTATGCTTCGTTTCAACGATGCAGCGGCCTATTTTAATGGTTCGCTCTTTGATGTAATCGTGCACGTTCCCGCCTCCCTACTCGAGATAGTTTGGTACATTATATGAGTCGAGCGGGTATATATTCGTTATGGCCAAGCGTGACAAGCCCGATTGCCAATAATTTTTAAATAAAAACAGAAACAGGCAGGGGAATGTCCCCTGCCTGTGCGCCGCTAGCGTAGTATTTACGCCGCTTCTAACGGTTTACTGCTCTTTGATGAAATCATTCGGATTAACCGGATCGCCGTTCACGAGCGTTTCATAATGAAGGTGGATGCCGAGATCGCGTTGGAGATCGTTGCGGCCCGCTTTTGCAATAACCGTGCCTTGCTGCACCTCGTCGCCTTCTTTAACCGCTACTTCCGATACGCTTTGGTAAACCGTCGACAGCTCTTCGCCGTGCGAGATCTCTACCGTCAGACCGTTTTTCGGATGCTGATACACCTTCGTTACTGTACCCGAGAGCGCTGCCGCTACATCGAACGTCTTGCCTGTCGGATCAACGAAGTCCATACCCGTGCTGAGTACGAATTTGTTGTCCTCGATCTCTACAATCGCGTCCTCTTGCTCCGTTGCCGGAAGCTTGTCATCGTAGAACGGCGTCTTCACAGTAAGTGTTTCTGTGTTAACCGGCCATTCCATCGATTCGTTGCCTGCGATAACAGGCAATGCGCCTTCTTCGCCTGCATTTGTTTGACCGTCACCTTGAGTCTCTTCAGTAGGATCGGATGTAACTGCTTTGTCTGTGTTCGTGTCCGCTCCCTGATAGATCCAAAGTAAGGTTACGATAATTGCTGCCGCGGCCATGAAGAGCGCTGGGGATACCCATCTCTTAGCGAATAGGCTTCTCCATCCACTGCTAGACTTGGCGGCAGACGTTCCTCCCAGAGCGTTTTTGGGAGTTTCTTCTGGTCTTTGCTTCGGTTTGTTCTGATTTTGTTCATTCATTTTTATATCACCTCACTAGCCATTGTTGCCAGAACTGCTAGGTTTATACGTGAGGTGAATACTAATTTTTGAAAGATTATAGACTATGACCTTTGGGCCAATTGCGCCGATAGCTTGGAAGCTTGTTCGACTGTCGTACTAGAGTAGTAGTGGCCGAGGATAGCGGCCACGTCCGCCCCTTCCCGAGCCATGCCGTTCGCGCCCCATTGGCTCATGCCGACACCGTGTCCGTAGCCATAGGTCGTAACCGTAATGGAATCTCCCTTAACGCTCCACGTGAATTGCGAGGAAGCCAGCTCTAGCTTCTCTCTTACCTCGCGGCCGGTAAACACTTTATCGCCTATACGAATCTTGCTAATGCGATTGCCTTCCGTTCGCTCTATGACGCGAATGGATGACTTCGCGAACCCTTTTCTCTTAACACCCAGCTTCTTATGAAACTCGGTTAGCTTAAGCTTCACCGTCTCTTTATATTTAGGCGAGATCGCCTTGTCCCACGGACTTTCCACACTGCGCAAATAAGGAATCGGCTGTGTCCAATAGTCTTCCGAGTTTTCCGTATAGCCGTTGCTCGTTGAAAAAAAAGCCGCTTCTATCGGTTCTCCCTCATACGTAATGACCAGACCTCTCGTCTCATCAATGACTTTGCCAAGCTTGGCCATATTCGCCTTGCGCTCCGCCTTCGCCCATTGCCCCTCCAGCTTCGCCAGCGGCGTATACACTTGATGCTGTACCGTATCGGTTACGTCCGCGCCATGCAGGGACATATCGGTATCATCGCCTTGTCCTTGTATCAGCCGTCTGACTATATACGTTCTGGCGGCAATCGCCTGCGCCTTAAGCGCCTCTATCTCGAAATCGATAGGCATCTCTGCCGCGACAACGCCGCGCACGTACGTTTCGAGCGGCACGTTCTCGATGCGCTTCTCTTTCGTCAGATAGATATGAATGATCAAATCATCCAGCTCGCTTGACGTTTGCGGAGCGGCAGACGTTACATCTTCTTGGTCTGAAACGTTCTGTTCCTTGCCGATATCATCATTTTTTCCGTTTGGCTCATTCTTCCGCGCAGCTGCCTCATTCTCATTGGTGCGCCGCTGCAGTTGGGCGGCTGTCTCCGTGATACGACTTGCCGCCTGTTCCTTGATTGATGATTGTTGAAATTCGGCCAGACCGGTATCAGCGTAACCTGCGGCGGACGCCGCACGAAGCTCATTCAGCGATAGCTTAATCAGCAGAATAGAAGCTCCCAACATAGCTCCAATACCGAATAGAGCTAACCATCGCTTGACCGATTGCCGGCGCAACAACGATACGACCAGCTGTGTTCTTATCTTTGGGCTCATGCGCTCTCCTTCCACCTAGGCCGGTGAGAGCGAGCATGCTGGCGTTATTGATCCTATCGCTTATGCCGCTCTCTTAAATCGACCCTGATGGTTCATTCTATGAGAACGAATAATAGGGTAGAACCTCTTGTCTCCTAATCGTAGCGAAGGGCGTCGACCGGCTTTAAGCCAGCTGCCTTATTCGCGGGCAAATAGCCGAATATAACGCCGACGAGGGCGGAGAACGCGAAGGACAGCAGTACCGTATCGCCCGGCACTTCCGTTTCCGTATGCATAACCTGGCCGATGACGAATGAAGCCACGTAGCCAAGCCCAATTCCAAGGGCGCCTCCCAAACCGCTTATGCAGACAGCTTCTACGAGAAACTGAAACAGAATATCGCGCTTCTTGGCGCCAAGCGACTTGCGTATGCCAATCTCGCGCGTCCGCTCGGTGACTGATACTAGCATAATGTTCATAATGCCTATGCCGCCAACAATAAGGGAAATAATAGCGACATAGATCAATTGCCTATTCATTGTCTCGTTAACCGAGTTCAATGTCTCCATCGCTTCCTCTTGATTGAAGACGCGGTACGCGTTTTCGTTGCCTCTGAACTTCTCATAGAGTACCGCCTCGATTGCCGTGACGGTCGCGGACATGAGATCAGTGTCGGTGACAAGCAAATTGATTGTCGTGACGCCGCTCGTTTGAAATATTTTTTGCGCTGTCGTAATCGGAATCAGTATTTTCTCGTCGTTAGAGCCCGCGATAGACGTTCCTTGCGATTCGAGCAAGCCGACAATCGTAAAGTTATAGCCGTTGATCGTTATTTTTTTGCCAACGGCCTCCGCCGGATTCTCGCCCTCTTCCTCGAATAGGTCGGTCGCCGTATCTACGCCGATCAGCGCTACTCTTGAAGCGTTATTAATATCCGGCGATGCAATGTAGCGGCCGTCCTGCACAGGAAAATCTTTAACCTGCTCATAGGCGGGCGTAATTCCCTCTACGCTAACCGATACTTGCGTCTTACCGTACTTCGCATACGCATTGCTGCTCGTTACAGGCGCAACGCCTTCGATGTTCATGACATCTCCAAGCTCGTTCGCTTCATCGACCGTTAGCGATGTTACCGTCCCGCGTCCTGTAATGGTAGCCGACAGCGAGTTCGGGCTGCCGAGTGATGACACCTGCTCGGCTACCTCGTTGGATGACGCCTTGCCCATCGCAACAAGCGCAATGACCGTCGCAACGCCGATCAATATCCCGAGCATCGAAAGTATCGTTCTAAGCTTGTTCGATAAGACGCTCTTCACGGCCATTAACAAGCCTTGCGTAAGCTTCATCGTCATTCCTCCTTCCGAGCTCCGTCAACACCCCGTCCCGGATGACGACTGTACGTCTGGCCCGCTGGGCCACCTCCATATCATGCGTGATAAGAACGATCGTCTGGCCCGCTTGGTTCAGCTCCTCCATCATGTTCAACACTTCCATGCCCGTCTTGGAATCGAGCGCGCCAGTCGGCTCATCGGCAAGCAGCATAGGCGGATTAGTCGCTAACGCACGCGCGATTGCAACCCGCTGCTGCTGTCCGCCGGACAGCTCGCTMTGCCGATGATGCAGACGGTTGCCAAGACCGACTCTCTCGAGCGCTTCCTTGGCCAGCTGCTTGCGTACCTTGCCTGACAACCCGCGATAGATGAGGGGCAGCTCGCAGTTTTCCAGCGCCGTCAGCTTCGGAAGCAAATGATAGCCTTGAAAAATAAATCCGATTTTTTTGTTTCTCATCACGGTCAGCTTATTGTCGCTTTGGCCGTTCATCTCTGAGCCTTCCAGCTTGTAGCTTCCTTCGCTTGGCGTATCTAGACACCCGATGATGTTCATAAGAGTCGATTTGCCTGACCCCGACGGACCGACGATTGCTAGAAACTCGCCATGCTCGACCCTGAGCGAGACGTTGTGCAGAACAGTCGTTTTCTCCCGTGCCATCATATAATACTTCGTTACGCCTTCCATCTCGATTAGTGGTATGCTGCCATGATCGTTTCCGCTCATCGCATGCCACCGCCGCCAGCACTGCTGCGTACGGTTCCACCGCCGCCGCCCATTTGCATTTGGAAGCCTCCACCGCCGAAGCCGCCTCCCGGGAAGCCTTGCATCTGAACATTCGTTTCTTGCTGACCGCCACCCATGCCAGCCGTTCCGGAAGCAACAGGGATAAGCACGCTGTCACCTTCATTGACTCCCGATACAATTTCAACGAAGTTTTCGTTGCTAAGACCCGTCGTCACTTCGACAAGTTGTCCGCCGAGCGTCAACGTTTCCATCATCGCTTGGCGCATATTTTGACGTTCGCTTGATCCCGCGCCGCCTCCGGTTCCCCCAGTTCCGCCAGCACCGCCCGTCATGCCTTGTCCGCCGCCGCTTGGCCGTTGACCTGTTCCTGCAGTCGCGCCACTATCACCTGACGTGCTTTGTCCGCCGCCGGAAGCCGCTCCATCGCCTGCCGGTGCTTCAGCATCAGTCGTGCCCTTCGTCGCTTCACCCTGCGTATCGCCGCTTGCCGGCGCTTGACCGCCTTCGCCTCCAGGGGACGCTCCGCCTTCTGGAGGTTGACCGCCGCCTTCACCCATTGGCCCGCCTTCGCCTGACCAATCTCCTTGTCCGCGTCCTCCCCCCGTCTGTCCACCGCCAGCCGCGGCTGCGCCATCGCCAGTCGACGGTATGCGAACGAATGATTTGCCGCCCATCTCAACAACCGCATTTACCGGCACGAGAACAATATCTTCTTTGGACTCAATCGTAATCGCGGCTTCACCCGACATGCCTGCCATAACCCCTTCAATATCGTTCAGAAGGATGCTCACCTCGAAGGAGGATGAGCCGTTGCTGGACGAGCCTTCGCGCGCAATCTCCGACACAGTCGCATCAATCGTACGGTCGGCAATCGAGCTAAGCGTAATATCAACCGCTTGGCCTACCTTAAGCGACGGAATGTCGAGCTCATCGACTGATGTAACAAACTCCAGCTTCGTATAGTCAACGATGGTTGCTATCGTCGTATTCGCTTGAACCTCGTCTCCAGCTTCAATATCGAATTCCGTAATCTCGCCTTCGATCGTTGCTGTTACCGTCTTCACCTGCTCGTTCTGTTCTTCATAAATGTCTTGCAGATCGTCATTCAGATCTGCCAATTCCGAGTTGGTGTCCTCGATGCTTTTTTGTATTTTTTTCTTCGTTTCCTCTTCGTCTTCCGTACCGATTGCTGCTTTATAATCTTCTTGATACCCTTCAATCGTATCCTGCAGCTTTTCCTTATTTTTCTCGATCGTTTCGATCTGATCTTCATAGTCGTCCGAATCCTCGAACGTTACGAGCGTTTGGCCCGCCTTTACTTTATCGCCTTTTTTCACATGCACCTCGGCGATCGTTCCGCTCTTGCCGGCGGTCAGCGTTTCGCGAGAATTCGCGGCAACCGAACCTGTCCCGCTAATTTGATTCACGATCGAGCCCTTGGTCGCCGTAACCGTCTGGGCTACAGGATCTTCTCCCGCCGCTTCCTTGTCCTTCGCAAAATAATAGTAATACGCTCCCGCTCCGGCCGCGGCAAGAATGATAACGATGCCTAGCCAAATCGTCCACTTCTTCATTTGCTTTACGCCACCCTCCATCAGACTTGATCGAATAGACTATAGCAAACGAAGATGAACGGGAAATGAACAAGCCGCATGAGACAGTTATCCTTTATCGGCGCATAAACAAGCGTAAAAAGCTTTCGCTACGCATGAATCGTTAGCTGCTTCTTTGCACCGCTCGTTTCTGTGCCGTCTTTGTCAGCATAAGCTTTCGTTTCGCGGAGAAATATAGGCATAAGGATAAGAGTGAAACTTGGCCGTGATCCGTTAAGGACCCTGGCGACACTATTAGGCCACATTCCAATCCTATTGCATGGTTGCGGACCGAGGAGACCCTATCGGTTCCCTTTCTTAACAAACTCATGCTGATTGTCTCAGATAGGGTCCGCTGAGTCCGTAATAAKAAGAAACGGAGGAGAAAATCGCAATAAGGGACTTTATGGTCCGCACTGCGACCAAAAACCTGCTTTTGCATCGATGGGGAGCAACTAGATGTCATGATACCCTTCGCACACCAACTAGGAGACCCGCTCCGCGGATCCACATTACCGAAACCTCTCTGCCTCTTCTATAACCACCGTTCGTATACAATGACGTTCGATTATTTACACGTTTAAAAAAAGAGGACATCTTGCCCGCCAGAGGTTTATTGCTTCCTCATAACGGACAAGATGTCCTCGCTTTATTTTGATTCAATTACGTTTAGTTGGTTCGACTCAAAACGCTTAAGCCCAAGTCGGCTGAACCTTAAGTACGGCAACCTCTTTCTCCCGCTTGTAGCTCGCAGCCTGTTCATGCTCCGATACAGCTGACGTAGCAACAACCGCAGTCGCTCTTGCAGCGACTGCAACCGGTGCAGGAGCTGATTGCTCGTTCTCCGATTCTACGCGGAAGATCGTAGCGCCCAGTGCGGCTAGCTTGCCTGTAATATCGACGTACCCGCGGTCCACATGATGCAGTCCCGTAAGCTCTGTCTCGCCTTCAGCGCGAAGCGCCGCGCAGATAAGCGCCGCTCCCGCGCGTAAGTCAGTCGCACATACCTTCGCGCCTTTAAGCGGCAATCCGCCGCTTACAATAGCGGTACGCCCGTCTACTTTGATCTGAGCGTTCATCTTCTGGAATTCTTCAACGTGCATGAAACGGTTCTCGAATACGGTCTCCGTCACCACGCTCGTACCTTCCGAAACGAGAAGCAGTGCCATCATAGGCGATTGCATATCGGTTGGAAAGCCTGGATGCGGCAAAGTTTTTACATCGACCGATTTCAACTCCGCACCTGCGCGAACGCGAATGCCATTGTCGCTCTCGGTAATCTCGACGCCCATCTCTTCGAGCTTGGAGATGACCGGCGTCAAATGATCGGCAATTGCGCCTTCCACGAATACGTCGCCGCCAGTTATCGCTGCTGCAATCATGTACGTGCCCGCTTCAACGCGGTCAGGGATAACATTATGCGCTGCGCCGTGCATTTTATCCACGCCTTCAATACGGATTAGACCGGTGCCGGCACCGCGCACCTTGCCGCCCATGGCGTTAATATAATTAGCCAAGTCGACGATTTCCGGTTCTTTGGCTGCATTTTCAATGGTGGTCGTTCCAACCGCTAGTGCGGCTGCCATCATAATATTCTCCGTTGCGCCCACGCTGGCAACGTCGAGGTAAATCTTCGCACCCTTAAGACGGGTCGGCGTGCTTGCTTCAATGAAGCCATGACCGAGCGTAATCTCCGCTCCCATCGCCTCAAAGCCCTTCAAATGCTGATCGATCGGACGAGTTCCAATCGCACAGCCGCCTGGCAGCGAGATACGCACTTTGCCTACGCGGGCAAGAAGCGGTCCCATGACAAGGAACGATGCACGCATTTTACGAATGAGCTCGTAAGGTGCCTCGATTGAAGTAATAGCTGGCGCTGATATGCGCATCGTTTCATTATTATAAGTTAATTGTGCGCCCAATGAAGCAAGCACCTTCTGAATCGTCATAACGTCATCGAGGAGGGGTACGTCATAGATGACGCTGTCTCCTTCTGTCGCCAATAATGAGGCCGCTAGAATGGGAAGCACGGCATTTTTTGCACCGCTAACGCGGACCGTTCCCTTCAAACGCTGACCTCCGCGGACGATAATTTTGGTCATCTTATGGTTCCCTCCGCGAACTGCAATTTCTATACCCTCTACGAGCATATAATGGAATTTCTCACTACAACTAAACTTCATCTTATCATTCATCTACATGAATCGACAAGCGCTAAATTACTTCCATTTTATTCTTATCCGTCTTTGGTCCTAGATCGGATTTTCGCCTTGCCTGCCTATCCTGCTTTACCAAAAAAAGTAATCCATTTTCACGTTGGGATCTGCTTGTGCTTCGTGCTCCCCAACTTATCTTATCGTCATTTAATACCCATTGTTGACATCTTTCGCGACTGTTATTCGACAAAGCTGCGAAGCATCGTTGTGAAGCTCCAATATTCCAAAATAAACTTGGCGAACAAGTGTCCCAAAATAACCGCAACAACCACTTGAAACATCCTTGCCTTTGCATTGCGGGGATGCTTGAAGAACGTTTCCCACTTTACCTCCTGCAGCAGCGTCCACACCAACATAATGCTGATCAGAACAACAATAATAGAGAATAACCCGGTAATGCCGGTCATCCGCTGCGCCTCATCGAATACATCATAATTTTCCATAGCTACCCCTTCGCTTCATCCCTCGATCTCTTAATCGGCTTAGTTGCTCAGCAAATGATACAGAAGTACCGAATATTCGGCCCTGCTCGCTTGCTGCTTTGGTTTGAATTGGTTATTCTCTATCCCTTTGATTGCACCGTTCCCCTTAAGCGCGATCAGCATGGGTGCTGCCCAGTGCGCTCTGCTCACATCCGCGAACGGAGCAGCGAGCGGGATTCTCGGCTGCACACCGTCCGCATAACCGATAATAATAGCCATTTCTACGCGCGTTATCGGCTGATCCGGCTTAAAGCTTCCATCGGGGAAGCCTTTTATCCAGCCCTGCTGTACCGCTTTGGCTATTTCGTCATAGGCCCAGTGCGAGGCTGTAACGTCCTTGAATCGCTTCTGGCCGTTGTTAATGCTCCCGCTCGGCTTATAAGCCTTCACAACCATTGCTGCCGCCTCAGCGCGGGTGATCGCCCGCTTCGGCTCGAAGCGATAATTGCCTGTTCCGTTTATGATGCCAAGCTGACTTAACGCGGTTATTTCTTTTTGAGCCCAATGATTTGAAATATCGCGGAAGCCTCCGACCAGCGCCTCCGACTTGATTTTGAAACGATAATATTGGCTGTCTGACGGAGCGCCTGCAGATAGCTTCACATAATAAATGCCCGGCTCAAGTATGAGCTCCGATGTCTGCAGAGAACCGCTCTGCCCGGTTGAAGACGTTGTTAGACGCGACATCCGCTTATCGTAGGCTTCCAGCTTCAAATTTATGGAGGACGGAACGCTTGAGACGGCCATCGATACGACGCTAGCCTTGCTCACACGAAATTGAAACCAATCCAAATCGGTTTTGCTGCCTATTACACCTAGATAATCCGTACCCGGATTTACCATAAATGACTCATACGATTTGTCGTTTGGTTCATTCGGATCTTCGTACTTAGGCGTATATTCCAGCTTCAGCGTATATGTACCTATGACAGGACTTGCTTCGGATGAGATTGCATTGTGGACACGAATATAATATTTCCCTAGAGCGACGGTTATGACAGGAGACTGCTCCGTTTTCCCTTCACCCTCATCATCATACAAGAGCAACTGATCACCTGCGCGCTGTATAGCGAGGCCCGGATCAATTCTTGCTGTATCCGTGCTTAATACAATCTTTAGTTTACCGCCTTGCGTAAAAGATACAACATACCAGTCGCGATCAGCGGTTTGATGAAAGTTGCCAACGACGGTTTGTGTCCGAGGTTGAAGCGTATAGGCTTCATAAGATTTATCGTTCGACTCGTAAGCATCCTGTTTTATTATAAAAGAGGAAGTCAGCATATACGGTAAATCTAAAGTACTATATTTATTCATCAACTCAACTCGAATGAGATGCGCACCCTTCTTCACATCGATATCGATCGAAGTGCTTGCCAGCTTCGTATCGTAGATCATCTGCTGCTGACCGTTAAAATATTGATAAATCCGTACAGGCTGCACCGCTTTGCCCGCTTCAACCATACCTTTGTAATCGATCTTTAGCGTTCCGTCACTCGGCATGTCAACGCGGTACCAGTCTTGGTCTTCTCCGTTCTCAAGCGAGGCGGTGATGCTCGTGCCTAGCTGGAATCGCTTCGCCGTCTTGCTCGTGTCATTCGGTTCGTATATATCCATTACGACATTCGCGTTAACCGCTTTATCGATCTGCAGCAAGCCATAACCCGACTTGCTGTCGACGCCTGCAGTACCGATATCCTTGGCCGTCTGCCGCAGAAGAGCCCTTACCCGGTAAGGCTTCAAATCTGGATTTTGAGCCCAAATAAGACCTGCAGCCGCAGCTACTTGCGGCGCCGCCATCGAGGTGCCCTCTTCCCGCTTGTAGAGCCCGCCCATGCCCGTTGTGAACACGTTCCATGGCGCCATAATATCAAGCTCAGGTCCCGGATTAGAGCGTGCGTCAACTGTTCCATTCGGTTTAATGCCGCCAACTGCGATTACAGTCGGGTAGGCGGCAGGATATTTGACAGCCGCCTTTGTGCCGTACGAAACGCCGTCATTGCCTGCCGCTGCTACGAGCAGTACGCCTTTGGATTCGGCATACTCTACGATATCGAGCATGTAAGGCGAGTAGCGGTGCAGACCAACCGATAGGACGACAATCCGAGCGCCGCTCTTAATCGCATACAAGATCGCGTCGCCAAGCTCCTCTTCCGTCCCGTCTCCGCGATTATCGAGCGCCTTGATAGGCATAATCTTCGCCTTCCATATTATGCCCGCTACGCCTTTGCCGTTATTGCTCTCGGCCGCAATAACGCCGGCCACGCTGGTGCCGTGGCCGTTGTCGTCGTTGGGCGGAAGCTTCGGATCGACCAGATTGACGCCGGGCACCAAGTTATTGATTAGGTCGGGATGATCAAGATCGACGCCCGTATCCACGATCGCTATCGTAAGCTTCGTCTGCTCGCGCATTGTCTCCCACGCTTTAACCGCGCCGATCTGAGCCAAGTAAGGCTGCTGTGCGTATTCAGGGTCGTTCACCGTCACTTTTTGCCCGGTGAACAAGGGGGGGCTGGAGGGCGCGGATAAGGCTTTCGTATCCGCGCCATCATTGCCGCTGCCTGGCGCCGGCGTCTGCGACGCCTCCGGCAGCGCAAGAGCGTGCACCCGGCTGTTCGGGTGCACATATTCGACGCCCGGCTCGCTTAGCAGCCGGGCGAGCCAAGCTTGCACGTCCTCGCCGCTGTCGCCGGCGGGACGCACGACATCGACCGCCGCCTCGCTTTGGCGGCGGAGCACCTCTGTCCCGCGCAGCTCATGCGCCAGCGCGGGGTCGCTCCACTTGAGCAGCCAGCTCTGCGGCTGCTCTTCAGCGGCGACAGCGTCGCCGTCGGCCGCGGATTGCGGCGCGGCCTCCAGCGGCGCTGCCGCCGCATGGCGAGCGAGCCCTGCGGGGGCTATGCCCCCGAGGGCGACGCTCGCAAGCAGCAGCGCGAGCAGCGATTTTCGCGCATAAGCGCGCACCGCTTTATATCTGATTGTCGCTAATTGCTTCAACGTTCGTCCATTTGGTAATATCATCATATTCTGCCTTTTTATAATATTGGCCGCATCTATTTGGCATACTGAAGCAGCATCCTTGATCAACGATACGGGGTTTCTACATATAAGGGTTACTACATAGAACATATTCGATTCCAAACCGTTAAATCCCTTGCAGATGACCGACAACGGTCCAAAAGACCTATGAAGTTCTTTACAATATCCAAGCCCCTAGCCTTGTGTTATCATTAATTAGCGCCATTAACCGCACACCGTGATTAGAGGAGGAAGAAGGTTTGAGCAATAATAATCGCATAGAATCGCTCGACTCGCTTCGAGGAATTGCTTCAATGATCGTTGTTATTTTCCACTGTTTAATTGCTTTCACCGTTTTTGAACAAGCCAATTTCAATCGTTTCGACAACGATTTTCTCAAATATTTCACAATCACGCCTTTGCATACCCTCTGGGCAGGCAGGGAAGCCGTTCTATTATTTTTTGTGTTAAGCGGCTTTGTCCTTGCAATTCCCTTTTTCGAGGGCAAAACCCAGTCCTACGGAGCGTATGCGATAAGACGATTCTGCCGCATATACATTCCTTACATCGTTCTTATGCTAGTATCGGCGCTGCTATTAACCATCTTTTTGGAACACAAAGATATTCAAGGATTAAGCGCCTCCTACGATAACCGTTGGAATCATCCCGTTACCCTTAAAGCGATCGCCTCTTACTTTCTGATGGAGAACTACGATACGACGAATGTGAACGGAGTCGTGTGGACGTTGTTCCATGAGATGAGAATATCGTTAATTTTACCGCTCTTCCTTCTAATAATAAGGAGATTCAATTTCCTCAGCGCCGCCATCCTGTCGCTAGGCTTAAATGTGCTTGTCTATTTGGCGTTGGATAACTGGGCCGCCGTTCTGGATGAAGGTCGTCTATTAATTATGGTAAAAGCCGTTAGATGGAGCATGTATTACTGCACCTGCTTCATACTAGGAGCGCTGCTATCTAAATATCGGAATAAACTGCCTAGACTGAAAACCATTTATACGGCTATTCTTGTGGCAGTCTCGCTCGTATTGATCAATTGCCGCTGGATGGTTGTCGTCTTCCAAGTGAAAGATCAGAAAATAACGGACGTTATAACCATTGCCGGCATCCTGCTGCTGTTCGCGGCCGTTCTTTCTTCGGACCGCCTAAATGCCTTCCTTTCCATAAAGCCTTTAACATGGCTCGGTAAAATTTCGTTCAGCCTGTATTTGGTTCATATTCCGGTTATGATGATGATCACCATTTTGCTGGGCAAAATTATACCGATTGAAGCGGCTTTCATTCTCGTTCCGATCGTAAGCCTTCCTGTCGCCCACTTCACGTACAAATTCGTGGAGCTGCCGAGCAACAAGCTGGGAAGGTCAATTGCGAAAGTAATCGATCGAAATCGAAATTCATCTCGTAAGCAGGCATCCGGCGATATTGCAGAGTCAATATAATCACGTCAGCCATTTAGATTCCACCTCGCGATGGACACCCTTGCCTTAGGCTATGGATGGCTACTACTGCCTTCTCCATTTAGATATTCAGATCGCACATAATAAACAGAGGCTGCCCCGGTCCAAAACCGGTATACAGCCTCTGTTTTTTCTGCGACTTGAACAAATTAACGGGAATTTCTCCCGTTACTTCGGGGTTCCCCGCCTACTTTCGAACAAATAGATGGAATTCCTCCTGTTAATATCACCGCTTTTCAGCCAGATGGGTACTTTCGCTGAAATTAACGTGAGAAACTCCCGTTATTCCACATTTCCGCTTGATACTCTGCGAAATAACGGGAGGAATTCCCGTTATTCCAACAGTAACCAGACTAATGTGTGACGTTGATTGAGCTTCTTTATTCCAATGGAATAAGCAGATCCACCTTCAAAGAAATTACCGACTCGATCCCTTCCATCACCACTCCTGGGAATAAGCCTAACACCAGCGTAGCCGCCACGCACATCCAGATCACAATGCCCGTAGTTGCAGGCACCTTGATTTCATCCTCCTCGCTCGAGCTGCGCATGAACATTTGCCGGATGAAGCCAAAGTAGAAGTAGTAGGAAATGACGCTGCTCACTACCATTATCGCTACGAGCCAATAAGCCTTTGCATTAGCTGCCCCGATCAGGATGAACAGCTTGCCGAAGAAGCCACCCGATATGGGCAGTCCCGCCAACGATAACAGAAGCACGACCATCGCGACAGCCGTCCACGGCGCCCGGTAGTACATCCCAGCAAAATCTTTCATTTCTCCTTCGCCYGGGGTACGGCTTACTGCCGTCAACACGGCGAAGGCGCCGACCGTCATGAACAGATACGCGATCAAGTAATAGATAAATTCGGAGAAGTTACTTCTATGTACGATGGTAATCGAGAGGCCGATCGGCACGAGCAAATATCCGGCATTGGCTACGCCGGACAAAGCAAGCAGCCGCTTCACCTGCTTCTGGCGCAGCGCCGCCGTTGTGCCTACAAGCATACCGGCAGCCGCCAGCACAAGCAGCGCAAAAAATACGTCCTTCGTTATATACGCATCAAGCCCCGTCGTCGCAAAGTAAGCCGTATTATACATGATGCGGAAGACTGCGGCCAACGCCGCACCTTTGGAGACGACAGCGAGGAAAGCGGCCACTGGCGTCGGCGCCCCTTGATAGACATCCGGCGCCCATGCGTGGAACGGCGCTGTCGCGATTTTCAACCCGAAGCCTGCAAGGATGAAGAAGAAGCCTACATACAGCAGCGCCTTGAAGTCTTCTATCGCCTCTGGAATCGCCGCACCTATCTGTCCCAGATCGACCGATCCCGTTACCCCGTACAAATAAGACATTCCGAACAAAATGAAAGCAGACGAGATGCCTCCCGTTACGAGATATTTGAAAGCCGCCTCTGCCGATTTGGACGACTTTTTCCGCATGGCAACCAATATATAACTCGTAATGCTCAACAGTTCAAGTCCAATATACAGGGAAATAAGATTGCCGGAAGAGGCCATCGCCATCGCGCCTACGACCGCAGGCAGCAGCAAGTAAAAATATTCCGCCCGATCCGTAATCGCGTCGTCGTCCTTAGTAGAGCCGATAGCGAGCAGCACGATAAGCGCAGCACCCGCTAGAAACACAAGCTTGAGCAGACTGCTAAAGTCGTCTATGCGGTAGCTGTTCGCAAGCAGCTCAATCGTCTCCGCCGCTGCGTCCCCTCCGCTATTGCGATCAAGCAGCTGCCAAATCACAAGCCCCAGCGATAGAAGCAGCGAGCCTAACGTCAGCCAGCCTCCAATCCATATCCGATTCATCCGCTTCGGCAGAAGGAGATCCAGCAGCACGATCATAACGAATAAGGCGGATAACGATAATTCAGGGGCAAGATGGAGCATATCCGCCCATGTCAGCGGTACTAAAGAATCAGCTTCATGCATCGTCTATCCCCCCGCCCTTGTTGCAAGTAATCGTGCGAATAAATCACCCATGCTGTATTGCACCGTGTCAGTCAATATGGACGGGTAGCAGCCGAGCAACAGGATGAACGCAAGCAATACGATCATCGGTACGGCTTCGATCAGCCGCGCATCCTTAAGCGCAGCATAGGAGTCCGACATTGGACCGAACGTTATCTTTAGAACGCTTCTTAATACGTATACCGCTGTCAAAATAATGCCGAGAACGGCGGCCGCCGCAAGCCACCTCATCGATTCGAACAGCCCGAGCAGCGCCAGCAGCTCGCCCACAAACCCTGATAGACCGGGCAAACCAAGCGACGCAAGTCCCGCAGCCAACAGCACTCCGCTCATGAACGGCAGTGACCTTGCCAGTCCTCCCAGCTCCGAGAGCTCCGTCGTTCCCGTTCGTTCATATAAGCTTCCTACAAGAAGAAATAACAATGCCGATATAAGTCCATGCGATACAAGCTGGAATACCGCGCCTTGCAGTCCAATTTCGTTGAACGCTGCAAAACCTAAAAGTACAATGCCCATATGACTGATCGAGGAGTACGCCAATACAAGCTTCAGCTCCGTCTGTCTGAATGCAAGCACCGCTCCGTACAAAATATTAATGACTCCTAACACGGCGAGTACAGTCGCCCATGCTTTCGCTTGTTCAGGGAAGAGAAGCAAACCAAAGCGCAGCAAGCCGTACGCGCCCATCTTGAGCAATATGCCCGAGTGAATCATAACGACAGACGGCGGCGCTTCCGTATGCACCTTGAGCATCCAAGTATGGAACGGGAAGATCGGCAGCTTAATGCCGAAAGCAACGAGCAGCATAATAAATAACGTCCATTGCATTCCATCCGTCATCGCAAAAGGATTAATCGTCCCCATCATGCTAACGGCCGGTTGATTAACCATCGCTTCTGTATCGGTCATGTTGCGGATGATATCCGCATAGCTGCCGCTGTAGATATATTGTACCTGCTCACCGATTGCCTCCACACGGAAGCCCGCCGTATTCACGAGTATAACAAAGGCTATTAGCATAATCGCCGAGCCAAGCCCATTGTAGATCAAGAACTGGTTCGCAGCCTTTTCCCTGTTGAAGTACCCCCAAATACCGATTAAGAAATACATAGCCACGAGCGTCAGCTCGAAGAATACGAAAAATAAGAACACGTCGCGGGCGAGAAAGACGCCCAGCATTCCGAACTCCAGCAGCAGAAACCAAATGAAGAACGACTTCCATCGTTTCTTCACATGGAAGGCTGCAAGTGCAGCCATGGCAGTAACAAGACTAGTGAGCAAAACAAGCGGCAATGATAGTCCGTCTACGCCCAGCTCATATTGAAGTCTGAACGTAAATGCGCTAACGCTCGGATGCAGCTCCTTATTGAGCGGCATTTCAATCCAGTCCAGCTGCTCCTCATAAACAGCGCCGCTCTGCTGCTTGTCATAATCGGCATACAGCCAGAAGGTGAGGGCAAGCGGGATCAACGTCGTAATGACGGCCGCTATCTTCAATAGACTTCCACGATGCTTAGGGAGGAACAATAGGACAAGCAGCCCTAGCAGCGGTGACAGCAATATGAAGGAAAGAATCGGGATATCGGGCAGGATGCTCATGACCAGAACCTCCTTCCGACAATAGCGAGAACAATGATAACGAGACCTAGGACGGCTGCAATGCCGTACGTTTGTACTTGGCCGCTCTGCAGTCTTACTGCTGCTTTGCCAGCCGAATCGGCAGCTGCTGATACGAGACGGACAGCCCCGCCGATCACATATTCATCAAGAGCCGTAAGGAGTGTGCCGAGACTCTTGAACGGCTTTACAATGATACGCTCATAGCTTTCATCGATATAGTACTTGCGTTCAAGCAGCTTTACCAATCCTGGCGCTTTCTCAGCAACAATGCCGCGGCTCACGCTGCCCTTCACATAGATCAGCCAGCCGAGGTAGATGCCTAATACGCCAACGGCAATAGAAGCAATAATCGCAATGCCGCTGCTATGCGCTTCCTCTACATCCCCTTCGCTTAGCCATGAGCCTAATGTACCGTTCCAAGGCGTCTCCACGAATCCGGATACGACTGCAAGCACTGCGAGCACGATTAGCGGAATCGTCATGACGGATGGCGACTCATGCGCTCCTCCTAATGATGTCCGCGGTTTACCCATAAATACGAGGAAGAACAGTCTCGCCATATATAGAGCCGTGCAGAACGCGGTCAACAGGCCGACAACGAACAGCAGTTTGTTCTCTTCCAGCGCTACCGATAGAATAAGATCCTTCGACCAAAAGCCGGATAACGGCGGAATACCGGAGAGAGCAAGTGCGCCGATGCCAAATGTCCACGCGGTTGTTCGCATCCTTGAGCCCAAGCCGCCCATTTCTTGAATGTTCTGCGTATGTACCGCATGAATAATGCTGCCCGCTCCAAGAAACAGCAGCGCTTTGAAGAATGCATGCGTGAACAGGTGGAAGATGCCGCCCGTAAGCGAACCGAGCCCAAGCGCCATCATCATATAGCCAAGTTGGCTCACGGTTGAATAAGCTAATATGCGCTTAATATCATTTTGCGCCAGCGCAATACTCGCCGCGAAGATAGCCGTGAAGCCTCCAATATAGGCGACGGTTTGCATCGCTGCCGCCGAATCGAGGAAAATATCATACGTCCTCGCAATGAGGAAGACGCCCGCCGCCACCATCGTAGCCGCATGGATCAAGGCGCTGATCGGCGTCGGACCTTCCATCGCATCAGGAAGCCAGACATGGAGCGGAAATTGGCCGGACTTACCGACCGCCCCTAAGAAAATGAGCAACGCGATTAACGTAGACAGCTCCGTCGTTATTGCGCCAGGCTGTCCGTCGAAAACGCTCTGGATCATCGTAAACTCCAGCCGATGATCCGGCATGTACCAGAAGAGCAGCAGAATAGCGACTAGCAGCCCGGCATCACCGATCCTTGTCACGATGAACGCCTTCTTGGCGGCCGCTTTCGCTGCTGGCTTCGCATACCAGAAGCCGATGAGCAGGAAGGAACATACGCCTACCAGCTCCCAAAATATATAAAGCGATAACAAATTATCGGATAAGACAAGTCCAAGCATCGAGAACGTGAACAAGGACACATAACCATAGTAAACGGTAATCCGCTCATCGTTCTTCATATATCCGGCTGAATAAATACTAACGAGCAGACTGACGAGCGTCACGACGACGAGCATCAGCGAGGTTAAATTCGTCACTTCGAAGCCGATACGCAGCGTGTATTCGCCGATCTTAATCCAATCGAATGATTTGTTATAATCGACCGCATTATCGCCAAGCCTGCCGATCAGCACGAGCAGCGACAGCAGAAACGCCGCCAATGCGCCTGCAGAGCCGATCGCTATTCCCGCACGCCGGTAGCTTCTGCCAAGCGCCGTAAGAAGGAGGAACGCCGCCAGCGGAAGCAGCGGAATAAGCCATGCCGCCTTTGTATACATCTCCATTTGCTAACGTCACCTCTTCATTTCGTCGTATTCGTCCACATTCACCGTTCCTCGTGAGCGGAACAGAGCGATCAAGATCGCAACACCTACAGCCGCTTCCGCAGCTGCCACCGTTATCGTAAATAAAGAGAAGATCTGACCGGTAAGCGCCGGTACGACACCGTATTTCGAGAACGCGACCAAGTTCAGGTTGACCGCATTCAGCATTAGCTCAATCGACAGCAAAACGATGACCGCGTTCCGCTTCACCAAAGCTCCGTACAGCCCGATGCAGAACAAAATAGCAGCCATCGTCAAGTAGGATGGAAGCATCGTATTAATCCGCCTCCTTCTTGGCCAGGACAATCGCGCCGATGAAGGCTACCGTCAGCAGCACCGAGAGCAGCTCGAACGGAATGATATAGCCTGTATACAGCGTCATGCCAATAGCCATTGTATTGTCTTCGCCCGCTTGGAAAGGCGCAGGCTCCGGGAAGGTCGTCATGCGAATGGCATAGAACAGTATCCCGAACAGACTGAGCGCGCCGATAATCGCAAGCGCCTCCTTAAGCGGCTTCACTGGCTCCTGCTCCGCAGACTGATGCTTCGTCATCATAATGCCGAAAATCATCAGAATCGAAATTGCGCCAGCATAGATTAGTACTTGCACGAAAGCGACGAACTCCGCCTCGAGCAGGACGAACATGCCGGCGAGACCGAGGAAGACGGCCGCCATCGAGACGACCATATGAACGACCTTCTCCAGCGTAATCATCAGCACCGCGCCGCAAATCATAATCGCGGAGAATATAAAAAAGGCGGCGTACTCTCCCGTAAAATCAATATTGAACAATTATTTGGCGCCCCCTTTGGCCGGCGCTCCGATATTGTTGTTATCTTCGCGAACGAGCGTGTTGTTATCGGTCAGCCACTCTACGTCCTTGAACAGATCGTCGCGGCTGAACGTCGACAGTTCGAAGTGATTCGTCATCACAATCGCTTCCGTCGGACATACCTCCGTGCATAAGTCGCACAAGATGCATATTTCGAAATTCAAGTCGAACGTATCAATCACTTTGCCCTTTTTCTCCGGGTCGGGATTCGGCTTGCCCGTCAGCGTAATGCAATCCGTCGGACAGATGCGCGCGCATTGGTTGCAGACGATGCACAGATCCGGGATGAAATGCTGAATGCCGCGGAAGCGATCGGGCATCAGAATCGGCACGTCCGGATAAGAGGTCGTAACTTTTGGAGCTGTCATCGATTTAAGCGTAACGCCAAGGCCCTTCAGCATACCGTTCATTGCCTATTCCCCCTCTTAATTTTTGATGAACAGCTCCAAGTAGACAGCGGTCGCAAACACGTTAAGCAACGACACCGGCAGCAGCACCTTCCAACCGAGTCCCATCAGTTGATCGACTCGTATCCGCGGAAACGTCGCCCGAATCCAGAACAAGAAGAAGACGATGCAGACGAACTTGAGCAGAAACCATAGGATGCCAGGCACAAAATCGAGGAAAGGCGCAGGCGCATGCCAGCCGCCGAGGAACAGCACCGTCGTTAGCGCAGCAATGGCATACACGTACACATACTCCGACAGCATGAAAAAGGCGAAGCGGAAGCCGCTGTACTCGACATGATAGCCGGCCACCAGCTCGGATTCCGCCTCCGGCAAATCGAAGGGCGTCCGGTTCAGTTCGGAGACGGCCGCGATAATAAAGACGACGAAGCCGATAAGCTGAGGAAGGAAATTCCAATTCCAAAACCAGCCGCCCGATTGGGCTTCTACAATGTCGCGAAGATTAAGACTGCCGCTCAGTAGAATGACTCCGACTACCGAAATGACGAGCGGCACCTCGTAGCTAATCATTTGAGCGGCGGAGCGCATGCCCCCAAGCAGCGCATACTTGTTATTGGAAGCCCAGCCGCCAATTACGATGGCAAGCGTCGATATGCCCGACAACGCCACATAATAGAGTAAACCGACGTTCAGATCGGCGAAATATAGGTTTTGCGTATAAGGCAGCACGACAAGTACAGCGAATGCGGGCACATAAGCTAGCGCCGGCGCAAGAATGAACAGCAGCCGGTCCGCCTTTCGCGGGATTGTATCTTCTTTAATCAGAAGCTTGAAGATATCGGCTACCGTCTGCAGCAAGCCGAACGGGCCAACGCGATTCGGACCGATGCGAAGCTGCATCCAGCCGATGACTTTGCGCTCGAAGTATATGGCATACGTGACGAAGCCAAGCACGATGACTAAGAATACGACACCCCATAGGAACATCATGAGGGCGCTGCCCCAAGTGAGCGGCTCGCTTAACCATGCTCCCATTAGCAATCGACCTCCCCGACGACAATATCGACGCCGCCCAATATCGTAATGAGATTGGTCATTGTTTCTCCGACAAGCAGCTTAGGAAGCAATTGCAGATTAACGAAGGAAGGCCGGCGGAACTTAAGACGATACGGCTCCGCTTTACCCTTGGAGACGATATGGCAGCCGATCTCGCCGCGCGGCGATTCAATGCGCACATACACCTCGCCGGCAGGCGGTCTTATCGCGCGAGGCACCTTGCCCATTGTCTCGCCGCCTTGCGGGAATTGCTCTACGGCTTGCTTCAAGATACGCAGACTTTGCTTAATTTCCTCTAGACGGATCCGGTAGCGTTCATAGCAATCGCCCCGCGTGCCGAGCGGCACGTCGAATTCGAAACGGTCGTACAAGCTGTAAGGCTCCGCCTTGCGCAGATCCCAATCAACCCCCGTGCAGCGCAGATTCGCTCCGGAAAGTCCATAATCAATCGCCGTTGCCGCATCGTATTGCCCGATGCCCTTAATTCGCGCGAGGAAGATTTCGTTGCCGCTGACAAGCTTATCGTATTCCTCCAGCTTCTTCTCCATATAAGGGAGGAAGTCGCGCACTTTATCCATCCAGCCCGGAGGCGCATCCCACTTCACTCCGCCTACGCGCATATAGTTGTAAGTCAGCCTCGCCCCGCACAGCTCATTGAACAAATCGATAATGATTTCACGATCGCGAAACGCATAAAGAAACGGACTCATCGCCCCAATATCGAGCAGGTACGTACCCCACCATACGAGGTGGCTTGCTACTCGCTGCAATTCCATCACGATGAGCCGCAGAAACTCCGCACGAAGCGGAATTTCCAGTCCCATCATCGTCTCGACCGCATGAACGAGCACATAGTTGTTCGTCATGGCCGATACGTAGTCCATTCGATCCGTATAAGGAATAATCTGTGTAAAATTCAAGTTTTCCGCGATTTTCTCCGTGCCGCGATGCAAGTAGCCCATGACCGGCGTCGCTTCCGTAATGACCTCGCCGTCAAGCTTGACGATAATTCGGAATACGCCATGCGTGCTTGGATGCTGCGGACCAACGTTCAATAACAGCTCTTCTGTACGAATCACAGGCGGCTACACCTCCGAATCCAGCGGCTCATAATCTTTGCGAAGCGGGTGTCCAACCCAATCATCGGGCATCATAATGCGCCGCAGGTCGGGATGACCCGGGAAGTCGATACCCAGCAAATCGTAAATTTCACGTTCGTTCCAATTCGCCGTCGCCCAGACCGGCGTAGCGGATTGCACCGATGCAGCATCCCGATCGGTCCGCACCTTGATCGCCGCTTCCAGCTTGCTGTCCAGCCCGATCATATGATACACAACTTCCATATGCGTCTCGTAATCGACGCCGGATACGTTGCGCAAGTAATTGAAGCGCAGCTCGTCATGCCCCTTCAGCATCGATGCTATGCTCCGCCAATGCTTATTATGTATAACGAGCGTCGGCATATCGCCATTCAGCTCGTTCAAGTACGACTCGACGATAGCTTCTTCGTCCTCTGTCTCTTGCTTCACGAGAGCGACGAGCAGATCGAGATGCGGCTGCTTCGGCGATGGCGGCTTAGGCTCGGCAGGAGCGGCCTCCGCCGCTTCCGCATCCGCCTTCTCCTTCGCCGCCGCGCGAGCAGCCCGCGCTTCCGCCGCTGCCTTCAGCTTCGCCTCGCGCTCCGGATCTACCGCCGGCGCCGGCGGCTTCGCTGCATCGCTAGACTCCGCAGCCTCCGGTTTATCCTGCTTATCCTGCTCCTCGCTCATCGGCCCGTCACCCGCTTCCCGGTCTTCGCCTCGTAGCGGATCTTCTCCTGCAGCCGATTGATGCCGTAGATCAGCGCCGCCGGATTCGGCGGACATCCCGGGATGTACACATCGACGGGAACGATCTGATCGACGCCCTTAATGACCGAATACGACTTCACATACGGTCCGCCTGCCGTTGCGCAGGAGCCCATTGCAATGACCCACTTCGGCTCCGGCATTTGGTCGTATAGACGCCGAAGCAGCGGTCCCATCTTCTTCGTGACCGTTCCTGCGACGATCATAACGTCAGACTGGCGAGGCGATGTACGAAACATAACCCCGAAGCGGTCCAAATCGTAATGCGATGCGCCCGTTCCCATCATTTCGATTGCGCAGCATGCAAGGCCGAACGTAAGCGGCCATAACGAATTGCTCCGCGCCCATGCTTTCAGCTGCTCCAAGGTTCCCATAAATACGTTGCGTTCCAGCTCTTTGCGCTCATCAAGTGAAATTGACTCTAGACTGAATTCCATTTCAGCACCTTCTTTTTCCAGGCATATAGAAGTCCAACAAGCAGCATTCCCGCAAATATGATCATTTCCACCAGCACAAAGAGGCCGAGCTTATTATAAGCAACGGCCCATGGATATAAGAAAACGGTTTCGACATCGAAGATGACAAACATCAATGCAAATAAATAATAACGGATATTGAATCTAACCTGACCAACACCTACCGGTTCGTTACCGCTTTCGTACGTCGTTTTCTTAAGCTCCGTCGGCTTATGAGGCCGAAGCAGCCTGCCGATAGTCAAAGCCGCAACCGGGAGCAAAATGCCCAGTACGATGAAAATTGCCACCATGACATAGTTGTTGGCGTAGTTTTCCACTCGGGTCGCCTCCGTCTGTTGGTTTGGCGCGGACTCGTGCCGCTTGGTCATTTTTTCATCACAATTATAACAAATGCTTCCACAGCCGTCTATGACGGAGTTAACCGTCATCCCCGCCTGCTTGCGGCGCGGATTGCGCTCCCATAGCGGATTGTGACGATTCCTGCTGCTTAGGCTCCGTCCGCTGCTCCTCTTGCCCTTGCTGATCGGTGGCGAACTTTCCGTCAGTCGAATCCCGCTTACCGGTTATGACCGCGATAAGGAGCAATAGGAGCGGGATAATAATACCCTGCAGCGATGAATATAAGGTCCATACCCCCATCGCAACCTCCTTCGTATGGGCGATATTACGATAGACGAGCATGGACAGCGGAACAATAATAAATGCGTAAGGCAGGACTAGCGGTCTATAGGTTTGGAGGCCGACGACCTGCGCCGTTGTAACGGTGAGCGCATATACACATAAGACAAGTTTCATAAAAACCGTTCCAATCCAGACAATCGCCACTAAAATTTCAACCCTAACCAATATTTCCTCGATATTAATATACTTAGCCATATCGTATACCGAGAAAGGGCTTCGGGTCACTTCGCTTACCCCCATGACGCCAATAAGGTAGAAGGTCAATATCGTACTCGAAGTGGTAAGGACGATCATCGCCAGCTTTAGCGCCTTGCGCAGCTTCGGCTTGCTTTGTTTTTGCACGAGCGGCAATATGGAAGTGAAGAATACAAACTCGGCAATCGGGAAGCCGAGAATCGGATAGACCCCCTTAATCGGCCGCAGCAATCCCTTATACAGAATGGGCTCAAAATTGTGGAAGTTGAATTGGTTGGTGAGCGATACGAGAATGACGATAATGATCAGCATCCCCCAGGTGAAAAGAATTTCACCTGTACGCGCTATAGTTTCTATCCCTAAGTACACGCCATACACCACAACGATCATAAACGTGCTGTTTATGAACCATCCTGGCGTCTGCGGCAATACGGACAAGCCTAGGAAATCGGATATATTCCTTAGTACGAGCGAGCTCAATATTAGAAAAAATATAATATAGGTTATGCTGAGAAGCTTGCCTGCCCAGACACCGATCAGCTTCTGTGCATATTGCGCCAGTGACATATTGGGAAAGCGCTCGGCAAGCGCCAAATAAATCATGAGCACGAAATAATTAATAGGCCCCGCAAGCAGCATCGACACCCAGCTGTCCTGCTTGGCGATGACCGTGACGGCTGTTGGAAGAATGAGCGTCGAGCTTCCCATCGCGAACATGAAAACCATTTTCGCTGATTGCCCCGGCGTCACCAATGAGTTGTTCAACCCGACTGTTTTACTCAAATTCCATTCACCCCTTCTCGATCCAAATGATTAGCGGTTTGTATACAGGCTTAAATAGAGCCATAATCATATCCAGCGGATTCGGCACTGGAAGTCCAAGCAACATAGAAGCGATAAGCGCAGCCGCTATCGTTAATATAAACATAGCCCAGCCGCGCTCCTTGTACTGTCCGCGATTACCGCCGAGAACCCAAATAAGAACACCGACACTTGCCACAATAAGCATGGCTGCTATCAAAGAAAGCATCCCGACCACTCATTCCACGATAGATTCGCTTCTTATGCCTGAACTGAGAATATTCGTTTTGCAATTGATGTTGGACTTTATGAGCGGAAAATCTTCGTCCCAGCTTGCTTCCTTCCGCTTCCAAATCGACGGCTTGCGCATATATATTTCTTTGCCCCAACCTAACGCATCCGAATTCATATCCATCTGCAGAACATGAATCGCATCTTCGGCTTCCGCCTTAACCGTATCGCTCGTTAACTTACCTATTTGCACCAAGACGCTCTCCTCCATCACCTTAATGCCCGGGCACATAATTTCCTGTATGCCTCCCGTAAGCAGAAGATCTGCTTCAATGATCGGATTGCCGTCCTTTCCCTGCTTCACGTGGTATAAGCGCTTCGCATCATGTATTTCTACCGTCAAGAAGCCTTTCGACTCCGGACAAGCAAGCTTGACAACCGTACTCTTCACCTTGCCCTTCAAAAAAGCGAGACCGCGAGACTGCTTAGGTGTCAGAAAGCCGACCAGCTTTCCGTCCTTAAGTACGCCCATCGATGCAAGGGATGGGAATGCTTCCGGAGGAATGGTTGTTATGTTGTCCATCTTATTCCCTGCTGACTTATCTCCATCGATTCGTAAGGACGGGATAACGCCTTGTTCTCTGCCTTTACCCGCCAACCGAGTAATGTCCTTAACGAATATCGCATAATTGGTCCCATACGCTTGCTCGTTTACCTCGATCATGGAATGAAACTGATTGACCGGGATCGACTCCGTCTGCGTCGTCGTCTGCAGAAGCTTGCGAGCGCTCGTTCCCCGCGCCAATGCAATCTGCATATCCGTTCGGATATCGGGGTTGCGTTCGATAAGATCAACAAGCGGATAAACGCCGCGCCTCGCCATGCTCTCGCTGATGATCAACATTTGCGTATGGGAGAAAAAAAGTCTGCGCGACGTCTTCGTCGTCATTTTGCGTATCGCCTCGAATACGGTGTCTCCAGTCTCCGTAAATGACGTCACACTCGGTCCTCCGCCTCCGCCTTTGCTCTCTGATGCCACATTCTGCGGCAGGACGACTTGTACGGTAAGCTGCAGCTCTTGCTTGCCTGACGGATCGGGATCGATGCCAATTGCGAATACGACGCCAAGCGTGTCTAGATAGCGCAAGTCCCAGCAGCCGCTCAGCAGCAGCAGCACGCCGACTGCCCCGATAACCCGTGCAGGCCGGCCAGCCGCTCTTGCTCCCCGCAGCCAAGCCCGGATTCGCTTCACGGTCATTGCCCCGGCTCCTTCCTAGGCTCTGGGTCTACCTGCTGTCTTACTTTATTGTTAGACTTGATGCGTTGCGGGCGCTCCTTCATCAACCACAATGGAACGCGAATGAAAGTATCCTTCAGATCGGCCATCACCATCGGCGCGAACGGTGTCATATACGGCACGCCAAACGATCTAATATTGCAGAGATGCAGCAGTATAAACAGTGTAACGAGCGCGATACCATAGAAACCCAGCGTTGATGCGGCCAGCAACAGGAAGAAACGCAGCAGCCGAGCGGTGATGCCGAGACTGTAGTTCGGCGAGACGAAACTGGCTATCGCTGTGAACGAAACGACGATCACGACCGCCGGGGATACGATTCCCGCTTCTACGACCGATTGCCCGATAACGAGACCGCCAACAATGGATATCGTATTGCCGGCCGCACTAGGCATACGTACGACCGCTTCGCGCAATATCTCGAACACAAGCTCCATAATGAATGCTTCCAAATACGCAGGAAACGGAACGCCCTCCCGCTGTGCAGCAAGCTTCAGCAGCAACTGCGTTGGAATCATCTCTTGATGGTAGCCTATAATCGCGACATAGATCGACGGCATCAACAGCGCAATCATAAAAGAAGCGAAGCGAAGCAATCTCAGGAACGTTGCAATATCGAACCGTTGGTAATAATCCTCCGCCGCTTGGAAAAATACGTTGAGCGTAGCCGGAATAATAAGCACGAACGGCGTACCGTCAATGAGAATAGCGATTCTTCCTTCGAGCAGATTGCCGGCAACCACATCCGGACGTTCATTGCTCATTATCGTCGGGAAAGGGGACCATCTCTGATCGCCTATCAGCTCTTCGATGTAACCTGATTCCAACACGCCGTCAATCTTGATTTGATTAAGCCGTTCCCGAAGATCCTCGATCATCTCTTCACCGGCAAGCCCTTTAATGTACATGAAGCAAACCGGTGTTTGCGTGACTTCACCTATCGTCATTTGTTCCATCCACAGCTTCGGACTGCGAATCTTTCTTCGCAGCATCGCTGTATTGGCGCGGATCGATTCCGTGAACCCTTCGCGCGGGCCGCGAATAACCATCTCCGTCTTCGGCTCTTCGACTCCGCGACGAGCGCCCCCGACAACGTTTGTGGCAATCGCTTGCGTCTCGCCCTCCGCCATAACGATGCAATAGCCCAAGAACAGCTTTTGGAATACCATCTTCCAATCCTTCACTTCCATTGCCAGACCGGTCGAAAGAAGCCTCTTCTCCATCCACTTAAGCAACGTCAATTCTTGCTGTTGTGTCTCTGCGTCATAATGGTCCCGATGCAGGGGCTGAATGACGAATTCATTCATTCGATCATCCTCGATCATCCCTTGGACATAAATAAGCAGAATCGGTGTATGGTTAGAGTCGTTTAACTCTATTTCGCGGTAAATAATATCCGGGCTTTCGCCAAGCTCATTCTTGCACGTCTCCATATTTTTCTTCAACGAGGCAGTAAGGGGCATGTCCGCAATACGGTTCATTTGCTCCGATTCATGCTTGACCGCCTTGGTCAGCCTCTTCTCGTCTGTTGCGCCGCCCTTGCGCCTGCCTTGCACTATACGTCCCGACATATGCTCCCGCTCCCTTACAGCCGAATAGTCTGCACTCATACTTATTAGGGATAGGATGCCTCTTGCATTCCATTATTATGTACATGCTAGTTTTTGGCGCACAAGGTGAAACGGCTGTCGCCGTCCTTTGGCGGCGCTGCGCGTTTCATTCCGGAGAAATATAGGCAGAAGGATTAGAGTGAAACTTATACTTTCCTATATTTAAAAAAAGGCCGCAAGCCCGTTATAAAATAACGGTGCCTGCGGCCCTTTCTCATTTACCTGATTCTCGTATCGGTCAGCTTGAACTGTCCTACCAATTGCTGCAACAGTGTCGTAATCGATTCTACGCTTTGCGATGTCTGCCGGACATTGCTCATCTCGCCGATCAATTCTTTCACTTTGCCCTCAACATCGGATGAAACCTTTCGATTCTCTCGGCTGACAAGCGCGATCTTCTCCATCAGCTCGACAACCTCGTCAACGACCTGGGTTTTGCGCACATCCTCGGCATGTGCGGCAGCCAGTGTGCTTGCGGCAGTAGCTACAAGCTCTGTCCCTTCCTCCACGACCCGAGTTCCTTCATCCATGGAAGCATAGGCTTGCTTCGCTTCCTCATAGATATGCTGCGTAATCGTGTGAACCTCTTCCGTTGATTTTTTCGTCATATCGGCAAGCTTGCGAATTTCGGCTGCAACTACCGCGAAACCTCTGCCTTGCTCGCCTACGCGAGCCGCCTCGATCGACGCATTCAGCGCCAGCAAATTCGTCTGTGCCGATATTTCTTCTATAACTTGCAGCACGCCTCTAATCTCCTGCACAGTGGACATGAATTTATGAATCGTCTCATTTGTCTGTCCGACCTTCGCCGATATATGGAACATCTTATCGCCGATTCGGTCAACCTCGGACTTCGCTACCGCTATTTGCGCCGCAGCCTGGTCTTCAAGCAGCCTTAGTGTAGCTCGCATATCATCGGCTGTATCCTTCGCCGTATCGATATCCTTAAGCTGCAATCTAATGCTGCCGATCATATCGCTGACTTTGCCGCTCACCCGCTCGGTCGATTGCGCCGTTACAGCGGCAGACTCATTGAGCACATGCTGGCTGGACAACACGTCCGCAGCGGCCAGCTTCACTTGCAGCATAATGCCTTCGAGAGAGTCGATCATATTGTTGATCCACTTCGCCAGCTCCTTCGATTCGTCGTTGTCGAACTCCGACAGTTGAAGACGCTGCGTCAAGTCGCCCTTCCCTTCCGCATTCATACGAATAAAGGAATTCACCTTGCGCAAATGACCAACAACTCTGCTCGCTTCCTTGCGCTGGATCGTTCCGGCGATGAACACGCCGAAGATTAATGTGAATGCGAACACAGCGGCTGCCGCAACCCAAGGAGATACTGCTGAAGCGATAAGCCCAACAAGGAGTGCCGACAGCATACTAAGAACAAGCATGGAACCCCATTGAATTTTGCGCTGTCTCCAGCCGATACTGCGAATCCGGTACACTTCCTCCAGATCGCCCTCGCACATCATGCCCCACTTGTCAGGGCAATGCGGCAGCTGGAACGTTACCCCTTTGCCGATTACAGAAATATGCCGGTAATCCGAATACCCCGGGAATTGAACGAATAGATTGCTTCCGTTCCTGATCGTATTCGCTACACCTGGATGAAGCTGCCCTGTCGCCGGATCGGTGAACATTAGCTCGAGCTCCGTATGCTCCTTGATCGATACCGTGCCCCAGTCGGTTGTAACGCCATCCTTCAAGTTCTCGCCGTGCGTGAACGTTCGATCCTCGAATCGGCTGCGCGACAAAGCCGTTCCCGGAGCGATCTGGCGATTAAGGCCCGGTTCGGCCATAAAGATGTAGTTGTCGCCCGAGTCGGGATAGACGTGGCCCGATTCCCGTTGAATCAGGTCGCCAATGACATCATTCGGCACACGCGCGCAAACCGCAGCCCAAGCACCGCTCTCCGTCTTGAACGGGCAGATGAATAATAACGTCATTTTATCGTGGAAGGAGGAAGAACGTGCGCCTAGCTTCAACGTAATCGGATCGCTATAAGGTCCGAACAAGCATTTGCGCAAGCTGCCTTCTTGCGTCGCATAGACCAAACCGTTATAGATGGCGCTGCCCGAACGATACGATTGTCCGATATGATCGGCAAACGTAGAGTAGATAACGGTATGCTGCTCATCCATAATGAAGAGCTCCGTCACGTCAATTGCGCGTGCATATGTACGTTCAAGCAATCGTTCGATCGAAGGCTGATCTGCTGCGGATAGCTTAGACCCGATTCCGGTAAATGCAGGTTTCAATTGCCCCGCCAGTTGATCGAGCTGGTCCCAGTTCTCCATCGCCCACGATGAGAGCAGCTCCTTGCGCGTATCCGCGATCCCCTCGAAGCTCTGCTCAACATCGTCCTTCAAATCTTTGTTTAATTGCCAAGAAATCCAGAGTGGAAACCCAACCTTCATCCCTAACCAATCGAACATGTCGCACTCCTCCTGCTCTTCTCTATCTACTAATGTTAATTATATTAACATAGGTTGATGGATATTTCATGCAGAAGTTTTATTATTTTGTCGAAAACCGTCCTTGTTTGACGTGAATCTCATAAAAAGTGGCCATAAACACGAATAATACCTGACATCATCTGCTTTTCTTTCGGTTTGCCTGCCACATCAGCCACATGAAATAGGGGGCTCCAATCAGAGCCGCAATCAAGCCCGACGGAATTTCCTTCGGCGCTAGAGCCGAGCGACCGATCATATCGGCGAGCACAAGCAGCACAGCACCAAGAAGGGCAGTTAGGGGAACAAGTCTGCGATAATGCGGCCCTACGAGCATTCTCGTTATATGTGGAGCAATCAGACCGATAAATCCGATCGAACCGACTACAGATACTGCCGCGGCGGCAAGCGCCACGCCTAGGCCGCCAATCAGCAGCCTCGCACGATCTGCCTTCAAGCCCAGATTGGTCACCGTCGTATCTGAAAATTGTAAAATATCAATTCGTCGAGCCAGTACCCACGCGATTGGCAGCAAAATAAGCGGCCAGTAGATCAACTGCCAGAAGTCGTCCCAGGTCCGCGCATAAGTCGTTCCTGCAAGCCAGACGAGCGCCGATGCAACGGTCATCTTCATGCGAAGGACCAGGATTTGCACGATCGCGCTTCCCGCGGCGGATACGCCCAGTCCAAGCAAGGCAACGACAGCGGGTTGAAAACCGCTTTTCCTGCCCAAAAGGAATACAAGAGATGACGCAGCCACCGCTCCGATGAACGCTCCGGCAGGAAGCCATTGAACGGACAATCCAGTGAATACGGCCATCAGCAGCATAGCCCCTACGCTTGCGCCAGCTGTCACGCCAATAATAGAAGGATCGGCGAGCGGGTTGCGTACGATGCCTTGCAGAAGCAAGCCGCTGACCGCCAGCGTAGCGCCTGCAAGAGCGGCAACCAAGGTACGAGGCAGCCTCATATCGATAGCCAAACGTTTCACCTGCTCATCGCCATTGCCGAATAAAGCGGATATCACATCGCCGACTGGAATACGCAAGCTTCCGAATGCCAAGCTCGCGACAATCGCTGCCGCCAGCAGGAGGAACGCTCCTGCAACCCATATGCCATACGGAACGCGCGCAAGCTTAACCGAAGAAGCGGAAGTAGCCTGAGGCGTTCCTTCACGCTTCGCTTTAACCGTCCGCAGGACAAGCCATACGAGCCACGGTCCGCCGATCAGGGCAGTTATCGCTCCAGCCGGCAGCGGTCCAAGCGAATGCCTAAACTGCATCGCGACCGTATCGGAAGCGATCACGATAACCGCACCCCAGATGAACGACGTAGGCAGCAGCGCAATATGTCTCTTGGCGCCAAGCATACGCATCAGATGCGGTGCGATGAGTCCGACGAAACCGATCGGGCCAACGACACTGACAGCGATAGCAGCGAGCACAACAGCTATCGCGATTCCCGAGAAGCGCAGCTTCCATGCCTTCTGACCAAGGGAAGTAATCGTATCCTCGTCCATCTCCATAAGGTCCCATTTGCCGGCTAACAAGCAAGCTAGAACGACACCGCCGATGATCCATGGCCATGCGTGCTGCACGCCGCCCCAGCCGTTTTGCACCAAAGAGCCTGAGCCCCACAAGAACAGTCCCATCGTTTTCTGCTCGAAGAACAGCTGCAAGGCAGCTACTCCCGAGCTGAGCGCCATTGTAACGATCATACCTGACAGAGCAAGTCTAACCGGTGAAGCCTTCGCCCCGCCAGCCATCGTAAACGCAAGCAGCGCTGCGGCAGCACCTCCGGCGCAAGTTAATAGAAACGGATAAGAGTGAGCCATCACCGGGAAAAAGATCGTACAGATCGTTAAGGCAAAGAATGCCCCTGCGTTAATGCCAAGCGTAGCGGCAGACGCAAGCGGATTGCGCGTTGCGTTCTGCAGCAGAGCACCCGCGACGGCCAAAGCGCCGCCGACAAGGATGCCAATAAGAGTCCGAGGCAATCTCAGCGTCCATAATATCTGATGCTCCATCTGCGGCTCTGCAGAGAATAAGGCGGTAATCGTAGTCTTGAGCGGGAGATCGGCTTCTCCCTGCGTCAGATGAAGGGCTGACAGCACAGCAAGCAGAAGGAGCCCGGCTGCGGCTAGCAGCACAGGGCTCTTCATCGTTTGTTGCGTATGCTTCTTGCTAACAGCTTTTAGACTCATTTCGTAAGCAGGTCAGTTACTTTATTTGCTAGAAGTTCCGCGGACAGCGGGCCGCCGAATGGCCAGATGCCGTCAAGGTTGTAAAGGCGGTTTTCCTTTACGAACGGAAGATTGTTGTATACATCGTTCTTCGGAAGCAATTCGCTAAACACGGTGTCGTCAGGGCTAATCGTGTAAAGCAAGCTTGCTTGCTTCGTTTCATCCTTTGTCAAAGCTTCCAGCGAACCTTCCGAGTAACCGTACATTTGGAAGGCTTCGTCTTTGTGCGCGTTTTTCAAACCGATCTTGCTTAGAATGGACATCGCCATCGAGTTGTCCGTGAACAGGCGGAATGTCGCAACGCCCTCCGCGCTCCAAGCTTGCGTCATGACGATCGATTGTCCTTCTTTACCGGCAGCGGCTAGCTTGCCCTTCGAATCTTCGTATGAAGCGTGCAAATCAGTCAATACTTTCTCTGCATCGGCTTTCTTGTTTACAGCGTCGCCGATTGCGAGGAACGTTTCTTCCATTTCGCTATATTGGTCAAGTCCGCCTTCTTCTGGATACGGATTGAAGATCAACGTCGGCGCGATTGCTTTCAGTTGATCGTATATCGCTTCATGACGGAATTTAACGCCGATAATGAGATCAGGTGCAAGACTCGTAATCGTCTCCAAGCTCGGTTCTTGACGCGTTCCAAGCTCAACAACGTCCGCGTTCAGCTTTTGCTCCAAATAACCGTACCATACGTTGTAGTTCTCGATATCCGTTACGCCAGCCGGTTGAACGCCAAGCGCGAGCAGATCCTCTGCATACGTCCATTCCAGTACGACAACTTTCTTCGGAGTACCCTTAATTTCCGTCTCGCCCATAGCATGCTTGATCGTACGGACGGAATCGTCCTCTGCAGCAGGAGCATTTGTAGCTGTATTGTTAGCTTGTTCCGTATTAGCTGTGCCTTCATTGTTCGTGTTCCCGCTGTTCGCGTTGCCGCCGCATGCAGCTAGAAACACCACCATCGCTGCCAACATCAAGCTCATTAGTTTCAAACGTTTCATTTCTTTCATTCCCCCATATTGATAATCTCTCTCACCACTTCCACTATGATAAGGATTCTYATTTTCAATGTCAACCTTTTCTACAATATTATTTTAAATATAACAAAAAGAGCACTGCCCAGGCCGAGTGGCTTAGGCAGTGCTCTTGGTGCATTGGATTACTTCTGCTTAATGTTCAGACGGTTCATTGCGCGTTGCAGAGCAAGCTCTGCGCGGCGGTAGTCAACCTCATCACGCTTAGCATTCAAACGTTGTTGCGCACGCTGCTTGGCAGCTTCCGCACGTTCAAGGTTAATATCGGTAGCGAGTTCAGCGCTTTCGGCAAGAATAACGATCTTGTCCTTGCGTACTTCGATGAAACCGCCGTTAACGGCTACGATATCAACTTTATTGCCATCGCGTTTGATCGTTACGGGAGCGATGCGCAGCGGCGTTACAAGCGGAATGTGATTCGGCAAAATACCGAGCTCGCCTTCTACGCCTGTTACGCTAACCATATTCGCAGTCTCCGCGTATACTTTACGCTCCGGAGTTACTATTTCGACCAAAAAGGTACTCATGTGGATTCCTCCCGCCCTTCGCTACTATTGCAGCGTTTTGGCTTTCTCGACGGCCTCTTCGATTACACCTACGTAACGGAAGGCTTCTTCCGGAAGGTCATCATGTTTGCCTTCGAGAATTTCTTTGAAGCTGCGAACGGATTCTTTAACAGGAACGTATTTACCAGGCGTGCCTGTGAACGGCTCTGCAACGTGGAACGGTTGGGACAGGAAGAGTTGAATTCTACGTGCGCGAGCAACGGTTAATTTGTCCTCTTCGCTCAGCTCGTCCATACCGAGGATTGCGATAATATCTTGAAGCTCTTTGTAGCGTTGAAGAATTTTCTTAACGCCTTGAGCAACGTTGTAATGCTCTTCGCCCAATACGCCAGGGCTAAGGATACGGGAAGACGACGCGAGCGGATCAACCGCCGGGAAGATACCCATCTCGGAGATTTTACGCTCCAAGTTCGTCGTAGCGTCCAAGTGGGCAAACGTCGTTGCAGGAGCCGGATCCGTGTAGTCATCGGCAGGTACGTAGATCGCTTGGATCGAAGTAACCGAACCTTTTTTCGTCGACGTGATACGCTCTTGCAATTGACCCATTTCAGTTGCCAGCGTTGGCTGGTAACCTACCGCGGAAGGCATACGGCCTAGAAGGGCCGAAACCTCGGAGCCTGCTTGCGTGAAACGGAAGATGTTGTCGACGAACAGAAGAACGTCTTTACCTTCTTCATCACGGAAATACTCAGCCATTGTCAAACCAGTCAAAGCTACACGTTGACGTGCGCCAGGAGGCTCGTTCATTTGACCGAATACCATCGCTGTTTTRCTAAGTACGCCGGAATCCTTCATCTCATGGTACAAGTCGTTACCCTCACGAGTACGTTCACCTACACCTGCGAATACGGAGATACCGCCATGCTCTTGCGCGATGTTGTTGATCAATTCTTGGATCGTAACCGTTTTACCTACGCCCGCGCCGCCGAAGAGGCCGATTTTACCGCCTTTTGCGTATGGTGCGAGAAGGTCGATTACTTTAATGCCTGTTTCAAGAATTTCCGCTTGCGTGGACAATTCGTCGAAAGCAGGTGCCGGACGGTGAATTGGCAAGTTGATTGCCGATGTTACATCGCCAGCTTCGTCAATTGGTTGGCCAAGTACGTTGAATACACGGCCAAGCGTTGCCGCCCCAACCGGGATTGTGATTGCTGCGCCTGTATCAACAGCAACCATACCGCGTACTAGACCGTCAGTCGTACTCATAGCTACGGCACGTACCTTATTGTCACCGAGGTGAACAGCTACTTCAAGCGTCAGATTAATATCGATGCCGCCTGCTTCGCCCTTTTGCTCGATTTTGACAGCGTTCAAAATTTCCGGCAGACTGCCGCGTTCGAACTCTAAGTCTACGACCGGACCCATGACGGATACAACATGTCCTTTTTTCATGGTTTTCCCTCCTGGTTCCTTCTTGTTACTGCACCCGGGCTGGCGCTTATCGCAAGCGTCCCGCGGTAACAGTGCAAATCTATAGTTACGATTGAGCGTTCGCTCCGGCAACGATCTCCGAAATTTCTTGCGTGATCGCCGCTTGACGCGCACGGTTGTACGTAAGAGTCAATTGGTTAATCATTTTGTTCGCGTTTTTCGTCGCGCTGCCCATTGCCGTCATACGAGCGCCGAACTCACTCGCTTTGCCGTCCAATACCGCGCTGTAAATAAGCGTTTCCGCGTATTTAGGCAACAGCACTTCAAGCACGCCTTCAGCTGATGGCTCGTATTCATACGATGCAACAGAACCTTTGCCGCTCACATCTTCCAGCGGCAGCAAGCGTACTGCTGTCGGAATTTGAGTAATCGCATTGACGAATTCATTGTAGTACAGGTGAAGCTCGTCGTACGTACCTTCAGCGAAGTTCTTCACTGCGGAGTACGCGACCGACTTGATGTCTGCGAAAGTAGGGGCATCGGGCAAACCGATAACCTCTTCCACGATCGGCATATTGCGGCGGCGGAAGAAATCCCGGCCTTTGCGTCCGATAACGAACAATACATATTCGTCGGTGGATTTATGATTTTCGCGAATCGTTTGCGTTACTTTACGAAGAATGTTGGAGTTGTAGCCGCCTGCAAGACCGCGGTCCGAAGTAATAACGAGGTAACCCGTTTTCTTAATCGGACGCGTTTCCAGCATCGGATGCTTCACATCCTTCGTGCCGGCTGCGATGCTAGCCACAACTTCCTTCAGCTTATCCGCGTAAGGACGGGACGCTGTCGCTGCTTCCTGTGCTTTTCTCAGCTTGGAAGCCGCAACCATCTCCATCGCTTTCGTGATCTGCTTCGTATTTTGTTTGCTCTTAATCTCGCGTTTAATATCGCGCATACCTTTTGCCATTTGTTTCACCCGCCTTTGTTGCCTTGCGCATACAGCTTACGCAGCATGCTCAAAGCCTGGTGTTGGAGGAGTAAGGAAGCTGCGCCCGGACTGAAGTAGGACGGGCGCAGACGATATATTTCTAAGCCGTTACGGCAAAGCTTTTCTTGAATTTGTTGATTGCGTCAACGAGAGCTTTCTCGTTGTCGCCAGCGAGGTCCTTCGTATCGCGGATCGATTGGCCGATTTCCGGGCTGTTCGAATCCAGGTACGCATGGAACTCCTTCTCGAAGCGAAGAATGTCGCCAACTGGAATTTCATCCAAGTGACCTCTAACAGCGGAGTAGATCGAGATAACTTGCTTCTCAACCGGCATCGGCATGTTAACGTCTTGCTTAAGAATTTCCATCGTGCGCGCACCGCGGTTAAGGCGGGCAAGCGTCGATTTGTCGAGGTCGGAGCCGAATTGCGAGAACGCTTGAAGCTCGCGGTATGCCGCAAGGTCAAGACGGAGCGTACCGGCTACCTTCTTCATCGCTTTAATTTGAGCGGAACCGCCGACACGGGATACGGAGATACCAACGTTAACCGCTGGACGTTGACCCGAGTAGAACAGATCGGCTTCAAGGAAGATTTGACCGTCCGTGATCGAGATTACGTTGGTAGGAATGTAAGCCGATACGTCGGATGCTTGCGTCTCGATGAATGGCAATGCAGTCAAAGAACCGCCGCCTCTTGCGTCGCTAAGCTTCGCAGCGCGCTCCAACAAACGGGAGTGCAGGTAGAATACGTCACCAGGGTAAGCTTCCCGACCCGGTGGGCGACGGAGCAAGAGCGAAAGCTCACGGTATGCTGCCGCTTGTTTCGACAAGTCATCATAGATAACGAGAACGTGCTCGCCTTTGTACATGAAGTATTCACCCATCGAGCAGCCTGCATAAGGAGCCAGGAAGAGCAATGGAGCTGGTTCGGAAGCGCCAGCCGTTACAACGATTGTGTAGTCAAGCGCGCCATGGCGGCGAAGCGTTTCTACTACGTTAGCAACAGTGGATTGTTTTTGACCAACCGCAACGTAGATACATTTCACGCCGTTGCCTTTTTGGTTGATGATCGCATCGATAGCGATCGCTGTTTTACCTGTTTGACGGTCGCCGATGATAAGCTCACGTTGGCCGCGGCCAACCGGTACCATTGCGTCGATCGCTTTGATGCCTGTTTGCATAGGCTCATGAACCGATTTACGGTCGATAACGCCTGGTGCAGGCGATTCAATTGCACGGAATTGAGTCGTGTTGATTGGTCCTTTGCCGTCAAGCGGCTGACCAAGCGGGTTAACTACGCGGCCAAGAAGCTCTTCGCCGACTGGTACTTCCATGATACGGCCCGTACGTTTCACTTGGTCGCCTTCGCGGATGTCCGTGTATGGTCCGAGGATTACGACACCGACATTGCTTTCTTCCAAGTTCAAGGCCATGCCTACAACACCGTTAGCGAATTCGAGCAGTTCCCCCTGCATCGCGTTTTCCAAGCCGTGTACGCGGGCAATACCGTCACCGACATTGATTACGGTGCCGACGTCAACAACTTGAATTTCGGATTTATAGTTTTCGATCTGTTGTTTAATCAGCGTGCTGATTTCATCAGGTCTAATACTCAATTCGTTCACCCCTATCTACCATGCATTAGATTTTAAACGATTTTTGTAAACGATCCAGCTTGCCGGACAAGCTTCCGTCGTACAGACGGTCGCCGATGCGCACTTGTACGCCGCCGAGCAGGGAAGGATCCACGATTTGCTGCGCAATAATTTTTTTGCCGGTCAATTGCCCGAATTGAGCTGCTACGTTAGCAAGCTCCTCGCCGCTGAGCGATTGCGCGGAATATACCGTTGCATGCGCTTGACCAAGCGCTTCTCCCGCGATTTTCGTATACGCTGCGTACACGTCGACAAGAATATCTTGCCGTCTGCGCGAAATAAGAATTTCGATTGTATTTAGAACGAGCGCGGAGATGCTGTCGCCGAAGGCCGCTTTAACTGCCGCAACTTTTTTGCTTGGGTCAATGTTAGGCAAAGAAAGAAATTTTTGAACGTCCGCGTCCTGTTCCACAGCAGTGGCAATCAGTTTCAGTTCAGCTTCCACTTCAGCAACGATTTGCTGTGAAGCGGCAACTTCGAACAACGCTTTAGCGTAGCGCTTCGCTACGACCGTATCGCGGCTCATTTGCTTCCAACTTCTTTCAGGTATTGATCAACCAACTGCTCCTGTGCCTTCTCATCCACTTGCTTCTCGATAATTTTCGATGCGATCTTAACGGAGATGCCGCCAACTTCGGAACGAAGAGCTGCAATCGCTTTGTTTTTCTCGCTTTCGATATCCTTGAGAGCGTCGTCTTTCAGGCGGGAAGCTTCGGATTTTGCCGTTTGCACGATATCGTCCGCTTGCTTCGAGCTTGTCGTTCTCGCTTGCTCGATAATTTCGTAGGCTTCCTTGCGCGCTTGTTGCAGCGCTGCCTTCTGCTCTTCCATTTGCTGTTCAGCAGCTTTACGGCTGGAATCCGCTGTATTCATCTGTTCGAGCACCAACTGTCTGCGCTTCTCCATTACACCGAACAATGGACCGAACGCGTACTTGTTCAGAAACCAGTACAAAATGCCGAACGAAATAATCGCTATTAACATCGATTCCCAACTCAAACTCATTGAAGCCACTCCTTTCTTACTGCAGTAGTGTCCAAGCGTAAACGGCTGTGGCCGTCCGCTGTTTGATTAAAGCGTATTTGCATAACGAAGGCGAAGAGGGCTAGGCCTTCCCCGCCAATCATGACTGTTTTCAATTAAGCGCTGAAGAACGCCAAGAAACCGATAACTACGCCGATGATAGGCACAACTTCGACGATACCTACACCGATAAACATTGTTGTTTGAAGCTTGGATTGAAGTTCCGGTTGACGAGCGATACCTTCAACTGTTTTGCTGACGATCATACCGTTACCTACGCCTGCGCCAACTGCGCCCAAACCTACTGCCAATGCTGCTGCCAAGATTTCCATTTTTAAAATCCTCCTCGAGATATGTTGTTTTTAGTTGTATAACCAACCCGGAGCTTCATGAGCTTGTCCGAGTCTAAAGCGTTATTTAATGATGTTCATCGGCTTCGTCATGGATGGCAGCTTGCGAAATATATACCATCGTCAGAATCGTGAACAGGAAAGCCTGAATACCGCCTACGAATAAACTGAAGCCTTGCCATGCGATCAGGAACGGGATACCGTACCAGTTGAGCATCAGAATCGTAGAGATAAGAACCTCGCCCGCATAAATGTTAGCGTACAACCGAAGCGCCAGCGTTACCGGCTTTGCGATGGTCTCGATTAGGTTGACCGGCAAGAAAATCGGGAACGGATGGAAGTAATGCTTCAGATAGTGCTTTCTGTTCTGCTTGAGGCCAAGGTAGTGGACAATCACGAATACGATAATCGCAAGACCAGCCGTGACGTTAATGTCAGCGGTAGGCGATTTCCAGAAGGAAACGTGCGCTTCGCCGTGATGCTCGTCCAACAATTCTTGCGTGATGCCAAGCGCGTTATTGACGTGATGCGCCTCGAAAGTAACACCGAATGGCAAACCGAGCAAGTTGGAGATGAAAATGAACATAATAAGCGTCAATCCTAGCGATAGGAAAGGCTTAACCCGATTGAGCGGCATTGCACTGGCAATGACTCCGTGTACGAATTCAACGACCCACTCCAGGAAGTTTTGCATTTTGCCTGGATTAGTCACCGACAGATTGCGAACTGCCAATCTTGCCACAATCATCGTAATGACAACGGATACGAATAATGCGATAACGGTCGAGAGATCAATGTTGAGCGGCCCAAGATGCACTATGGGAAATTCATGCATGTAAAATTTTCACCCCTTTCCGCTAAGACTGTCGTTTGTTATGAATATAAGCTGCTGCCAAAAGAATAAACGGCATAACCATACAGCCGATTAACGCGGCCGGCATGCTGAACTTCTCCGGGAAACGATAGGCGATCATGGCTACCAAAAGCACGGTCGCGATCCGGCTTCCGAGTCCGAGACCCATCTTGCGCGGCCCAGTTCCCGCTGCACCATGTGTAACCATCTCCACGCGGCGTCTCAATAAAAACGCATTCATGGAACTTGCCGCCAATCCTAGAAGAAGGCCGAGTGTGACAATACGCCATTCCGGAGCGAGAGCCCATACCAGCAGACAAGCTGCCAGCAGATACAGGAGCACCCGAACTGCCGTCTTCATAATGTTATCCATCGGAATCCTCCAGAACCCTCTTTACAATCAGAATGGCTGAAAGAATGCCGACAGCCAGACCAACAAGCAGACCTGACATCTTCCAAGCCATCTCGCCGCCGAAGCGGTCCGCGCCCAAAGAGCCGATCCAGTACCCCAAGAAAATACAAACTGCGACATTGATTCCGAGAGCGCCTACAAGACCGGCAGCCAGCAGCGGATTGTCCCTTTTGTTATTTCTATTCATGGCATGTACCCCTGTCAATCCTCATATATTTTATCGAAGCAGCGCTGGTTTTGTCAATTGATATAACTGCAAACATTTAGTGAACAAGATGTACAAAACCCTTGATTCTACTAGTGTTCCGAGCGATCAAAACCGTACAGTACTACTGTATGCTGTACATTAACCTTACAGTAGGCTGTACGCATGTAAACTATGAACGTTGTGTGAACGATTCAGGGCGCGACTTTCTTCTGCCAAAATGATGCAAGATCGCCTCTACAATGCGCTCTGACGCTTTGCCGTCGCCATACGGATTGGCCGCTCTGCTCATTCTTCCGTACAGTTCCGAATCGTTCAGCAGCGCCTTCGCTCTGCTGTATACCGCTTCTTCATCCGTGCCCACGAGCTCAAGCGTTCCAGCTTCAATTCCTTCCGGGCGCTCCGTCGTATCGCGAAGAACAAGGGTTGGCACGCCGAACGACGGCGCCTCCTCCTGCATACCCCCTGAATCGGTCATAATCATGTACGTATGCGGGTAGAAATTATGGAACTGGAACACATCTAGCGGTTCGATCAGTTGGATACGCGGGTGATTGCCGAGAATCTCGTTCGCCGGCTCTCTTACCGCAGGATTCAGATGGACTGCATACACGACAACGACGTCTTCATGCTCGTCCGCAATACGCTTCACCGCGCGGAAGATGTTTCGGTGCGGCTCGCCTAGCGATTCGCGGCGATGCGCCGTCATCAGAATCATCCGTTTGCCCTTAGCCCAATCCAGCACAGGATGCATGAACGATTCATCCACCGTATATTGGAATACGTCAGTTGCCGTATTGCCAGTTACATAGATCGATTCCTCGGACTTGTTCTCCTTGCGCAAATTGTTCGCCGACCACTCCGTAGGAGCGAAATGCACATCCGATAGAACGCCTGCAAGCTGCCGATTCATCTCTTCCGGATAAGGGGACAGCTTATTCCACGTCCGTAGTCCCGCCTCAACATGGCCTACCTTAATTTGTTTAAGGAACGCCGCGTAGCTGGCTAGAAACGTCGTTTGGGTATCTCCGTGCACGAGCACGATGTCTGGCCTCGCTTGCTGCAGCACCGGATCGAGGCCTTCAAGCACCCGTACGGTCGTTTCTGTCAGCGTCTGGCGATCCTTCATTACATTCAAATCATAATTCGGCTCAATCTCGAAGAAGTCGAGCACCTGATCCAGCATCTGACGATGCTGGGCCGTCACGCATACGATTGATTCGATCTGATCGTCATGCTTCTGCAGTTCAAGAACAAGCGGTGCCATCTTGACTGCTTCCGGACGCGTACCGAAAATGGTCATTACCTTCAGTTTGGTCAAAAGATTCCACTCCTATTAAAAGTTGCCTTCTGAGGCTCTAATTAGTCCCGAACATGCGGTCTCCCGCGTCACCAAGACCTGGTACGATATAGCCCTTCTCATTCAGGCGCTCGTCCAATGCGGCGATATAAATATCTACGTCCGGGTGCACTTCCTGAACAGCCTTCACGCCTTCAGGTGCAGCAATCAGACACATCAATTTGATCTGGTCGCAATTGTGGTTCTTAAGCGAGGAGATAGCGGCAATAGCCGAACCGCCCGTTGCCAGCATCGGATCGATCACGATCAGCAAACGATTAGGGGCATCTGTCGGCAAATTAATGTAATATTCCTTCGGCTGCAGCGTCTCATGATCGCGAGCGAGTCCGATATGTCCGACCTTAGCGGATGGAATAAGCTTCAGTATGCCGTCGACCATACCTAGTCCGGCGCGTAGAATCGGCACCAGTCCAAGCATGCGGCCCGATACGACTTTGGCGTCTGTTACAGCGACAGGCGTTTCCACTTTAATCGTGTCCAGCGGAATGTCTCTCGTAATTTCATAAGCCATCAATGTGGCTACTTCGTCAACCAATTCCCGAAAATCTTTCGTATTCGTTTCTTTATTCCGAATAAAAGTCAGCTTATGCTGAATTAAAGGATGGTCGCAAATGATTAGTTTGCTCATGGAGCGTAATTCCTCCTGTATATAGTTGTAGGCTTGACACAATCCCAACTATTATAGCATTGTAAACCCCGTGATGCATCTTGAGTTTTTTACTATTTCAGTATGTCCAAGCCTGTACGGCTAATGCTGTTGCTTGTCGATAAATGCAGAAACGCGAACCAGCGAGATTACCGAGCCTCCTCGACCGCACCGTAAGAGTGCATACGCCCTTACAGACGTTAACACACCATACCGCTCGCTGTAAGAGCATCTATGCTCTTATTGCAGGTGCTGCAGCACATGAAACAACCCGTATCCATCTTCAGAGGACGCGGGTTGTTTCATTCTTACGCATCTTACACACTTACCACTAGCTTCCACCCCCGCAGCCGCCACCGCCTCCGCAGGAAGAGCCGCCGCCACCATCGCCTCCGCCGCTGCCGCAGGAGGAATCGCCGCCATGACCGCCGCCCGAATGACCGTCATGGCCTCCGTCATGTCTGCCGTCATGCGAAGAGCCGCTGCATGCGTATGTTGAATCGCCGCTCGAATTCGATTTGCGCTCTTCATCCGTCTGCAAATTGTCCATCTGCCTTGCGAAATCATTGGAGTGATGAAGAGAGTTGAAAATGAGCATACCGGATAGGAAGGTGATCCCATCCAGAGATGGATTATGCGCGCCGTTCGTGAACGAGCGGCTATGCCGGCTGCGGGCTTGATTGCCTCTAGCGGCTCCAAGCTGTTCCTTCAACCGGCCAATCAAATGATCGATTATACCGCCAATATCGGCGTGCTTGAGCGGCGTTTTGCCGTTGAACCATTCTTGCTTCAAACGATCCTCGCCCCATCTTTCAACCTCATCGAGCTTCGACTGCGGCAGCGGCGTGCGGTAGAACGTCCCCCACACCCTTCCGCTCGCCGGCGTGCGCTCGAACAGTTCGCCGTATACCCAGTCGAACCACGCCCGCTCGCCCGGCTCGGGCTGTACACCCGCTGCATGAGGAGCATGATGAATAAGGTCGCCACTGAATTTAGCGCAGAATTGCTCGTATTCCCGCGTGAACATTAACATCTCATGCCAGATCGCATCCGCCGAACGGCTGTACATCGGCACGCTTCTCATCGTCGCGCACATCAGAAAGTAACGCTTCAGCTCAAACCATGTCCATTTCCACTCGTTATCGGTCAGACGAGGCTGCTCCTTCAGCACACGATCCTTGATGCGAGCCTCGAAATCAAGACCGAGCGCCGATTCAAGCCTCTCCGCTGCGGATCTGGCTGGATGCCCGTACGGCACGCCAAGCGCCTGAGGCGGCTCCTCTGCCGGCCATGAAGCATAATAGCGTTTCATACTACCGGGGCCTCTGCCAGAGTATGATTGCCGACTAGACTTCGCTATGTTGATAACAACGATTACGACAACAATAATGACGACTAGAAAAACGAACATTCCGGGTACAAATTGATTCATTGCTTCCGTCCTCTCCATCCATCTGTATTACCCATATTCTAACACAGGAAGGGACATTAGGCTCTAAATTGCTTAACCTCACACTTACCAAAAAGAGCCGCACGGCAGCCGGTAATCGGCCAGCCATACGGCTACTCTTCGTTCATTATGCGTAGTGACACGCGGCGAAATGTCCTTTTCTTGTTTCGACAAGAGCAGGCTCGTCCACCTTGCAGCGATCGGTAGCGATTGGGCAGCGCGTATGGAACTGGCAGCCCTTCGGCGGGTTGATCGGGCTCGGCAAATCGCCAGTCAGCACAATCCTATCCCGCGTCGCTTCAACCTCAGGATCGGCAATCGGGATCGCCGACATAAGCGCTCGCGTATACGGATGCGCAGGCGTCGCATACAAGTCGTCACTGGAAGCAAGCTCTACAATTTTACCCAAATACATAACGGCAACGCGGTTGCTAATATGCTTAACCATCGACAGGTCATGCGCGATAAACAGATAAGTCAGACCCATCTTGCGCTGCAAATCCTGCATCAAGTTAACGACTTGAGCTTGAATGGATACGTCAAGCGCGGAGATCGGCTCATCGGCAATGATGAACCTCGGATCGACCGCAAGCGCCCTAGCAATGCCGATACGCTGGCGTTGACCGCCGGAGAACTCATGCGGATAACGTGTCGCATGGCTCGGATTAAGACCGACCAAATCGAGCAAATTCTCGACTTTTTTCCGACGTTCCTTGCCCCCGCTGGCGAGGTTATGAATATCGAGCGGCTCCCCGATAATGTCCATGACCGTCATACGAGGGTTAAGCGATGCGTACGGATCTTGAAAAATCATTTGCATATCGCGGCGAAGCGCCTTCAGCTTCGAGCCCTTCAGACCATAAATATCTTTGCCTTCGAAGGCAACCGAACCGCTCGTCGGCTCATAAAGACGCATAATCGTACGGCCGGCCGTCGACTTGCCGCAGCCCGACTCTCCAACGACGCCGACAGTCTCGCCCTTCTGAATCGACAAGCTAATATCGTTAACCGCTTGTAGTGTCGTACCGCCTCCGAGATTGAAAAATTTGCGCAAGTTTTTCACTTCAATCAACGACTGGCTCATACCGACACCTCCCGTTTTGCCGGTTGCGCATAAGGATGCGCCATCCAGCATGCCGAAGCATGCGACTCGCTGTCGCCTACTTTAAGCAATTCAGGATCGTTATCGATGCAGACGCGCATCGCTTCGTCGCAGCGCGCACAGAAGCTGCAGCCTACAGGCGGCTTGATCAAATCCGGCGGCATGCCGTAAATCGGAACGAGCGGCTCGTCCTTCTTCTGATCGAGACGCGGCACGGAGCGCAGCAGCCCCTTCGTATATGGATGCTTCGGATTTTTGAATATTTCCCACTTCGTTCCCGTTTCCACGACTTTGCCTGCATACATGACAATAACGCGATCGCACACATCGGCCACAACGCCAAGGTCATGCGTAATAAGAATAATAGAAGTGCCAAGCTTATGCTGCAAATCTTTCATCACTTGCATAATTTGCGCTTGAATCGTAACGTCAAGCGCCGTTGTCGGCTCATCCGCTATAAGCAGGGACGGATTGCTCGCAAGCGCGATCGCAATCATCGCCCGCTGGCGCATGCCGCCGGAGAATTGATGCGGATATTGTTTCACGCGCGAAGCCGGATTCGGAATGCCTACGAGCTCCAGCATCTCAATGGCTTTAGCGCGAGCTTTCTCGCCGCTTAAGCCTTGATGCTTCACAAGTCCTTCCGTAATCTGACGGCCGATCGTCAGCGTCGGGTTCAGCGAGGTCATCGGGTCTTGGAAGATCATGCCCATTTCCTTGCCGCGCACGTCCTCCATCTGCCGGTCGGTCAGCTTCAATATATCTTTGCCTGCGAATTGAATCGAGCCTGTCGTCTTCGCCGGCGGGGACGGAACGAGCCGCATAAGAGATTGCGCCGTGACGCTCTTGCCGCAGCCGGACTCGCCGACAATCGCTACCGCCTCGCCTTTATTCACATGAAAGTTGACGCCGCGCACCGCTTGCACGATGCCGCCGCGAACTTTAAAATCAACGCGAAGGTCTTTGACTTCAAGCAATCTTTCCATCATGGTCCACCTCCTACTTCTTCATCTTCGGATCAAGCGCATCCCGCAGACCATCACCGAAAATATTGAAACAAAGCATCATCAAACTAATAATTACAGCCGGGAACCACATTCTCCACGGATATAGCGTCCATGCCTTAATCGCATCGTTAATCATTGTACCAAGCGATGCTGCCGGCGATTGCACGCCGAGACCCAGGAAGCTGAGGAACGCCTCCGCGAAGATCGCACTCGGTACGGTCAATGTCAGCGTTACGATAATCGGCCCCATTGCGTTCGGGATTAGATGGCGGAACAGAATACGCGGCGTGCTTGCGCCAAGCGCTTGCGCAGCCATGACGTACTCCTGGTTTTTGAGTTGCATGATCTGACCCCRGACAAGCCAAGCCATATTGACCCATCCGGTTATACTGAGCGCAAGTACAATCGTGAACATACTAGGCTCCATAATAACGATGAGCAAAATAATAATTAGCATGCTTGGTATGGAATATATAATCTCGCAAAAGCGGTTAAGAATTTCATCGACACGGCCGCCGAAATAACCCATAATACCGCCCATAATGACACCGACGACAAGATCGGCAAGTGCCGCATACAAGCCGACCTGCAACGAAATTCCCGTTCCCATCCACGTACGGGCGAACATGTCCCGACCGAGATTATCGGTGCCGAACCAGTAGGTTCCGTTCGGAGCAGTGTTCTTTTCCGTCAAATGGTTAGTCGAGAAGTCATGGCCTGCAAGCTTGGAAATCCAAGGGCCTGCAATCGCCATAATCACAATAGCGATAAGAAGCGCAAGGCATATCATCGCCATCTTGTTCGCTTTCAGTCTGAGCCATGCATCCTTCCAAGCTGAAATACTTTCGCGAACGACCGTCTCTGTTTTCTTCTCTTCCTTAGTTAGCTTGACAAAGTCATCAGGGGTCAACATTTTATCCGTTGCCATGATTTAGCCCCCCTTCCCTTTGCTTAACTTAATTCTCGGATCAACGAAGCCGTATGCAACGTCAGTTAAGAACCGCGCAGCCATCAGAATAATGCCGTAGAACAACGTAAGGCCCATAATAAGCGTATAGTCGCGGTTCGTGATACTTTGAACGAAAAACTTGCCAATGCCGCCGATGCCGAATATTTGTTCAACAACGACAGAGCCTGTAATAATATTCGCMGTCATCGGACCGATGTAGGTCACGACAGGCAGGATCGCATTGCGAAGGGCGTGACGAACGAGAATGATACGTCCGCTAAGCCCTTTGGAGCGAGCCGTCTTAATATAGTCAGCGGATAGAACCTCGAGCATTGTCGAGCGAGTCAGGCGCGCAATGAATGCAGCGGGTAAGAACGACAGTGCAAGCACCGGCATAATGTAGTCGCTCCAGTCATTCAGACCGGATACGTCAAGCCAGCGGAGCTTCAGGCCAAAAACGTATTGCAACGCCGACGCCGCAAGGAAGTTCGGAATAGAAACCCCAAGCACGGCAACGACAATCGTAAGGCTATCCAATAATTTTCGATGGTTTAGCGCGGCAATAATGCCTAGAATCAAGCCTGCGGCAACAGAAACAATAATTGCCAGCACGCCGATTTGCGCGGAATACTTAAAGCTATCGTTAATAATGCGTGTAACGGACATATACTGCTGCTTCATCGACATACCTAAGTCTCCATGAAGCAAGTTGTTCAAATACATCAGATATTGCTTCCATACCGGTTGATCTAAACCGTACATGGCAAACAAATGTTCTTTGATCTTCTCGGGAATCGCTTTCTCACGCAGGAACGGATCGCCTGGAATGAGCTTCATCAAGAAGAAGGTTGCCGACGCGAGAACGAACAACGACACAATCATCGACAGAAACTTTTTGGATACGTATTTTAACAATGCAACGGACACCTCCTTACCAAGCGTAAACGGCTGTCGCTACGCACGAACCATTAGTTGCGTCTTTGCGCAGCTCGGTTCTGTGCCGTCCTTTGGCGGCAACAGCTAACGTTTCGCGGAGAAATATAAGCATAGTATAAGCAGCAAAATTTATACTTTCTTATATTTGAATCAAACAAGACGGCCTGCGTCTCGCATTAACGAAATAAGTGAAACTTTGACTCTCTCCTATTTCAAAAGAAAGGGATATATGCTGCTCGCATATATCCCCGACTTCAAGCGTTGGACTCACACTATTTTGCTACGTAGTAGCCGCGAGTGTACTCAATGTCGCCTTTGTAGTCCAGGTATATATTTTCGAATCCTGGTTTCAGCAAATATACGCTGCTGTAGTAATAGAGCGGCAAGATAGGTAATTGCTCCATCAAGATTTGTTCTGCTTCTTTCATTGCATCAATGCGTTCTTGTTGGTCGCTGCTTGCATATGCTTTTTTGATCAGAGCGTCGTATTCAGGAGATGCAAAACCAGTGTTGTTTTGTCCGCCTTTCGTTACGAACATGTCCATGTAAGTCATTGGATCGTTATAGTCCGCTCCCCAGCCGGAACGTTGAATGTCATAGTTCATGGCATTTCTGTTCTCAAGGAATACAGCCCACTCTTCAGCTGCAGTCGTAATCGTTGTAATGCCCAGCTCTTTCTTCCACATATCAACAATTGCGTCAGCAATTGCTTTGTGCGTGTCGTTCGTGTTATACGTCAGCTTCACTTCCGGGAACGAAGTAAGGCCAAGCTCCGACAAACCTTCAGCAAGCAATTTCTTAGCTTCTTCGATATCTTCTTTGAAGAAGTCGTCCTTCACTTCGTCGCGGTAGTTGCCGTTCACGCCAACGATGCCCGGAGGTACGAAGCCGAATGCAGGAAGTTCGCCCGCTTGCGTAATGTTCTCAACAATCAGTTGACGATCGATCGCCATCGCCAGTGCCTTACGTACCTTCACGTTGCTGAATGGCGCTTTCTCTGTGTTGAACATGTAGTAGTACGAGCTAGCCGTACCGATTTGGTTGAACTCGTCTTTCTTCGATTCAGCAAGAACAGGGATTTGCTCAGCCGGAATCTCGCCAGTCGGTTTGCCTGTGTAATCAAGTTGATCCGTTTCGTAGTTTGCAAGCTCAGTTGCGGAGTCAGCAATCATCGTAAAGTCAACGCTAGTGAACTTTACTTCGTCCTTCGCATAATAGTTCTCGTTCGGAACGAGCTTCATGGACGTATTGTGCTGCCATTCGCTAATTTTGAAAGGACCGTTGCCGATGATCGTTGCAGCGTCAGCTGCCCAAGCAGCATTGTCTTTAGCGGATTGGTGAACAGGGTTGTACGTGTAGAACGAAGTCAAACCAAGGAAGTAAGGAGTTGGAGAGTTAAGCTTAACTTCCAATGTTTGTGCGTCCAGCGCTTTAACGCCAACAGCGTCGGCATTCGTTGTCTTGCCTTCGTTGTAATCTTGAGCGCCTACGATGTAATAGAATTGGTACGCGTATGTCGATCCAACTGCAGGATCAAGCGCGCGTTTCCAAGAGAATTCGAAGTCATTAGCGGTTACTGCATCGCCATTGCTCCATTTTGCATCAGAGCGAATTTTGAATGTGTAAGTCTTGCCGTCCTCAGACACTTCCCACGACTCAGCCATACCTTCGACTGTGTTGCCGGATTCGTCCTTGCGTGTCAAGCCTTCGTAAATACCTGTTGCTACAGTACCGGACACGTTGTCTTCCATCAGTGCCGGGTCAAGACTTGGCGGTTCGGAATGGAGGTTCATGCGGAAAGCTCTTGCTTCCTGAGTGCCCTCGGATTCACCGTTGCCGGAGTTGTTTGGATTTGCAGGGTTGTTGTTTTTGTTGCCGCAGCCAGCCACGATGAGCGTAAGCACCAACAAAAGCGTTACATACGAAAATACTGATCTCTTTTTCACTTCATTTCCTCCCCTGATTTTGTCTCAGAAGTAATTTATTGTAACATTAAAAACGCAAAAATTAATGATTAATAATTATACAA
>NZ_JBFRGE010000014.1:0-108907 GCF_052115185.1 Paenibacillus sp. 2TAB19
GTCCCAATTCGGGGCCGCTATTTCATATGCTAATGTATTATAAAACTTAATCTGTAATCAAAGGGTAATCGCAATTATTAATTGGTTATTATGTTTTATAATACATTAGCATATGAAATAGCGGCCCCGAATTGGGACCGCTATTTCATGTATTGACTGTATGTTTAATAAGCCAACCAACCTGCATCTGCTGTAACGACCGTGCCGTTCACGAAGCTTGCGTCATCGGAAGCGAGGAACAAGGCAACCTTCGCGATTTCCTCAGGCTCGCCCGCGCGCGGGTTAATGCCCATGCCGGCCATCGCGCGGCCCATGCCGAACTCGTTCGGAGCGGTGAGCGTGGAACTAATATTCGTAATAACGCCGCCTGGCGCAATCGCGTTACAACGGATGCCTTCATTCGCGTATTGGAAGCCAACGTTTTTCGTGAAGCCGACTACGGCATGCTTAGCAGCCGTATAAGCCGCGCCCGCTCTAGAACCCTGCAATCCGCCTGCAGAAGCGATATTGACGATGACTCCGCTTTTTTTCTCGAGGAAGATTTTCAAGGCTTTGCGTGTCGCTCTCATCGGACCTGTCGTATTCACCGCGAAGACGCGATCCCACAGCTCGTCCGTCAGATCAGCAGCCGGAACGAAGTTATCCATAATGCCCGCGTTGTTAACAAGAATGTCCAGCGTGCCGTATTGCTGCACCGTCGTGTCGATCAAGTTCTGAATATCTTCTTCCTTAGCGACATTCGTTGCCAGCGCAAGCGCCGTTCCGCCTTTGCTTACGATCTCATCGACAACCTTGCCGGCCGCCTCCACATTAATATCCGATACGACTACTTTAGCGCCTTCTGCCGCAAACAATTGTGCAATTGCTTTGCCCATTCCCGATGCCGCACCCGTCACAATAGCTACTTTGCCTGATAGTTTCATGCTTCATCCTCCGTTTGCTTAATTGATCATGCTCTATTCATCGAAACCGCTCAACATTAGCAATCATGCGACAGGATAAACATCACACCACATGATACTTTTAGTATAATAAAGGTTAAATGGACGAACAATCAGTAATCGCCGGCCGTTTGTTCAGTAATGAACAATGAGACCTCGTATGTTCGTTAACGCTGCAAAAAAAAGGACGTGTTGCAAGGTGCAAGTGTCCAAGCCCAAGCTTGACCGCAGGATTGTACGAAGTAAAGATGCCCTGAAGCAGGCGTTGTTATCACTAATGACGAAGAAAAAATTGTCCTCTATCTCGATCACGGAAATCGTCGAGCTCGTCAATTACAATCGCGGCACGTTCTACGCTCATTATGATAATAAGGAAGCTCTGCTTGACGAGATCATTGACGAGCTGATGGATGAATTCAAGCAAGCGTATCGGTCACCTTACGAGCAGGTCAAAGTATTTCATGTTGCCGAAATGTCGGCGAACGCGATCAAAATATTCGAGCATATCCATACACGGGCTTCCAGCTATAGCGCCTTAGTAAACAGCGACGTCCTCCATGTCATTAAGGACAGAATGTATCGCGTCCTACAGCAATTGTCCATCACAGATATGGAGCAGATGAACAACGAAATCAATCAAGAGCTGCTCACGGTCTACAGCGTAAGCTCATTGCACGGTCTAATCTTCTACTGGATCGAGAACGGCTTTCCGTATTCACCGTCCTATATGCAAGAGCAGCTTCACAAATTAATTAACAGTCAAGCCATAACAAGCCCCATCCATATGCGCCACTAATCAGCAATGTGCAGCTCTCTGTACTTAGCTGGGGTCACGCCTTCCTTCTTCCTGAAGGTTGCGACAAAATGGCTTACGTCGTTAAAACCAACCTTTGCAGATACATCCTTAAGCGCCATGCTTGGATTATGGACCATAATTTTTTTGGCCTCCCGTATTCGCAATTGAATGAGGAAGGAATACGGGCTCATGCCGAAGGCGTCGCGGAACAGTTCATTCAGGTAAGAAACACTCATTTGAGCTTGCTCCACGATTTCGGGAAGTCCAACGTTAGCTGCGCAGTTATTCTCCATCCACTGTACGACGGGCCTTAGTTTATCATAATACTGGGATAACGACGGCTGATCATTGCGCATTCCGAATTTTCGCAGCAGCATAAGCAAATGGTCGAATTCGTGTTTGAATTGTTCCCGGCGCTTCCGCAGCCGGACATAACCAACGTCGCAACCAATGCAGCGCTTACGCTAAATAAACCTAGTCTTTTCATTTTTATCCCCCTGATATGAAATATCTTTCCATCTCACATCGAATTATAAAGCGATTACAAATTGATTTATATATAATAAACGGAGGGTCGAAAGTATAAGAATCTTATGGTTTCACGCGCGTTGAAGTCGTCGATTATGAGGGGATTGAAAGGAAGAGTTGACTGTCGTTGCACATCCTGCAACGGACTTTAGCTTAGGAGCACTTATGCCGCGTGCTGGTTGCATAATGTGCAATGAAACGAGGATCCTAAGTGAGTCTAGAGGGCAATCGCCCCAAATAGAAACGGGACGGAGCAGATATAATATCTGCTCCATCCCGTTATTTAAACCTGCTTACTTCGCCGTTACGCCGCCGTCCACCGGCAGCTCGACGCCTGTAATATACGATGCGTCATCGGAAGCAAGGAACAGCACCGCTTGCGCGACCTCGGAAGCTTGTCCCACTCTCGGCAACGCCGTCTGCGACAAGAACCATTGCAGCATTTGCTTGTTGTTCACGTGCTCGGAGCTCATTGGTGTCTCAATATAGCCAGGGTGAACCGAATTGACGCGAATATTGTCTTTGCCGAAGTCGGCTGCTGCCGCTTTGGTCAACATCCGAACGCCGCCTTTGGATGCGGTATACGCGCCAGCACCGCTGCTGCCCGTCAGACCTGCGATAGAGGAAATATTTATTATAGAACCGCCCTTGTTCGCTTGCATATGCGGAACGACATGCTTCATCCCAAGGAAGGTGCTCGTCAAGTTGATTGCCATTACTTTATTCCATTGCTCGACGGTCGTATCCAGTAAGCCGATCGCCAGCGAGATGCCTGCGTTGTTGACGAGAACGTCGATGCGGCCGTATGCGGCTATCGCGCCTTCCACTACTTTGACCCATGCATCCTCTGAAGCAACGTTATGTCCGAAAGCAATCGCTTGTCCGCCGCTTGCAACGATCTCGCTTACAACCGCTTGAACCGCCGTTTCATTAATATCCGTTGCTACGACAGCCGCCCCTTGGCTTGCGAACAAGAGCGCTTCCTCGCGTCCCATGCCGCTGCCGGCTCCCGTTACGATTGCTACTTTATTCGATAATCTAGTCATGCTCATCTCTCCCCTTCACGAGTGTTTTCACTAAAGATGATCTATTGGAAAGCAAGTTGTGATAGTATTACTATCACTATGATTCATATAATATCATATGACGATTCAGAACTCAATTGTATCTTGCTTACAGGATGCCCCTATCGGTATAATAGCTAGAAATACAGGTGCGAAGAACGGAAAAGGACAAGGTGCTCATGGATCCAAAAGAAAGATACGAGAAGGAACGTTATGACAGCAAGCAGCACCGATTAGCAACAATCATCGATGCAGCGGAGCGCGTGTTCACGAAGAAGGGAATCGAGAAAACGACAATGCAGGATATTGCGAGCGAAGCGAATATCGGCATCGCGACACTATTCCGTTATTTTGCCAAAAAAGAGAAGCTTGTCGTTGCCGTCGCCTCCAAGCTGCTGGAGCCAATCTACGAGCGCTTCCAGGCGATCGCCGCGCTTCCAATGAACTGCCTGGAGAAGCACGAGGTGTTGTTCGACTTCTTCATCGAGGACCATAACAACCCCAGCGCAAAGTTTATGGCTGATTTTGAGAGCTACGCCTCTCATTCCACGGAGCCGCTTGAAGATATTTTGGAATTCAACGCCTTGAACCGGAGTGTATCGCGTGAATATGCGAAGATTATCCAGCAAGGCATCGCTGACGGTTCTGTCCGATCCGATCTTCCGGTTCGCGAGACGTTGACGACGCTCGTTAATACGTTCGGATTATTTTCCAAGAAGCTGTCCTCTCAGAAAAACATTATGCTGTTGGAGTCCGACCTGGAGTCCGATCATCAGTTGGCCATTCTCAGAAAAGTATTCATTGATTATTTAAAAGCATAATCACAAGTAACGAAAAAAAGCCGGGCAGAACGGAAGCTACAACCTCCGTAACGCTCGGCTTATTCATTGTCGATCCAAAACCTTCTAATTACGTTGCCGTCTTCTTCCACAAAATCGCGATCTGGGATGCCGCCGTTTTTTAGAATCGTTTTGGCAGAGGCTGTATTGCTTTCGTCGCATACCACAAGAACGCGGTTGATGCCTAGATGCTTCGCTTCAATTAGGGAAAGCCGCAACAGCTCGCCGGCGTAACCTTTTCTTCGCTCCGAAGGACGAATCCCATATCCGATATGACCGCCTCTCTCTAACAAAAAAGGAGTTAAAGCATGTCTGATGTTAACAACGCCAAGCAGCAGCCCCTGCTCTCCTACAAGCCAATATGTAGAATCCGGCACCCATCCTTCAGGCAGGTTTTCTCCCCTCTCCCGCTCTTCATACCACTTAAGCATCCCATCGAAATCAGAAGGATCCTTGCTGACGACCCACGGAACAGCGTCTTCGCCGCTCAATTGCCATTCCATATAGTACGCCATATAGGCATCCCTCAAGGCTTCTGTAGGCTTCGTTAATCGAACTTTCTCCATTCCTGCCCGCCTCCCATTCGTTGAACCGCTACTATTGGATCATTTGCCGCCCGATCAAATTTCCTTTTTGTTGCAACTATATCATATATCGACACGTTAATAGGATAGATTTGGTTATTTTTACAGAATGCATGAATCGCTACACACATTGAGGAGGGTAATTATTTATGCGTAAAAAGAGAATGCTAGTCAGTATCGCCGCCGTACTAACGGTAGTAACCTTGCTCGTGAACAGCACGCCGGCATCCGCAACCGTCACCTCTTTCGGCAAATGGGCAAGCCGTACGAAAACGATGTACGTCAACACGAGCAGCGCCACTACGCCATGGGCAGCCGGCGCTAACAAATGGAAAACCAACACGAACTTCAACATAAGCACAACGCTTGGAACGAGCAGTACCTATTATGCGGTCAATGTGAACACATCGATGGCCACGTGGGATGGGCTGTGCACATTCACCGTAGACGGAGGCATTATATCGCAAGCGACTTTGAATATTAATACGTATTATACCTCGCAGAGCAAGTATACGAGCAGCATAATTACTGCCGTTGCCGCGCATGAAGTCGGACATTCGCTAGGTCTCGAGCATACGTCCGTCGTGGAGACGACCTCTATTATGCATCCTTACACGTTTAACTCGAACGGCACAACGGCAAGAGCGCTCAACCCTTCCGCCAATGATATCTCTGTCGTCAACGGCTTGTACCCGCTCCAATCGAGCTTCGCGCTTGACGAATCGAGCATCGAATCCGAAGCGCTGGCAGACGGCGTCTACGTTCATCCATCCTGGTCCGTCTATTACGAGGACGAAGCCTCGCTCACCGAAGCGGCCGATCTCGTTGTACGCGGCCAAGTCGTGAAAGAGAAAGGAAGCAAATATAAGAAAGGCGACTACAAGAATTACAAAACAGATGTTAACGTCGGCGTTCTCGAAGTGCTGAAGGGCGAATACGAATCCGACCAACCGATTACCTTATCGCAAATGGGAGGAACGGACGGGGATGTTACTGTATTCTCCGATATGTCCACCTACCTGAAGAAAGGACAAGAGGTCATTCTATTCCTGCGCAAGATGGCTGATGGAACGTATATTCCGATCAATGAAGACGACGGCATTTATGTAGCCGATTCTAGTTCTTATGCGAACATTGCATCGAGCAAGAAGCTGGATCAGAAGAAGATAAAGTAGATTCGCTGCAGGAACAAAGAACCGCCTCTCGGCTTGCAGAGGCGGTTCTTTCTGTTTTCCAATAATATGCAACATCTAGGCCAAACCATGCGTTTAGAGGATGAGGTGAACAAGATGAAAAAACTAATATTAATTCTACTGATCGCTTTGACTAGCGCTTGCTCGAACGGCGATACCGCCAGTCGGGCTGACGATTCCGCCGAAGCTCCCAGCGCTGCCGCCGCTATGGCAGACAATAGCAGTACAGAGACCCTAAAGAAGAGCGTAACAAAGTCATTCGCTTCCTTCCCTTATGCGCTAGTCAAATGGAACAATACCGTTTATAGAATTACGTTCGCTGAAGCGATCATGCCAAGTGAAGAAATCGGCGAGATTCAATATACATCACTAACGGAATCTGGAGCGACGCCTAATAATTTTTCTACCGAATACGAAGTGGGAACGAAGCTTTGGTCGATCGACCAGATCGATACGAGCGACGCCATCGCCATTGAGGCAGCTCCAGGCAAATACGTGAAGGCGGTCAATCCTAAGACAGAAGAATAGCTTCTACAACACCAGCATGTTAAGCGCCTTTATTAATGGCTCGCCTTGAGTCCCGAATGACGATATCCATTTAACGATTATCTCCTCATCGATCTTCATGATCCCGGCAGATTGGACATAAGCCTTAATGCCATCTTGAAGCGTAACCCGAACCGAAGCGGGGACCAAGCATTGTACGGCGAAATAAGCCGCTCTCCCCCGCTCCGTCCATTGTTCGCCAAGTCCTAAGTCCGCTTCATACACCCGCTTCCGAGCTTCCTTCTCCAGCTTCAAAGCTTCTTTCTCTACAATTCCGTTCAATGGAATACCGATACGTTCGAATTGCTCCGGCGGGGCATCGTTGGCCCGCATCAAATCCGCCATCAGCTTTATCATCCTAGCTTCAGTCGTTTCATCCACGATTGGCGTTTGCTGGCGTGGGTCAACCTCCAGATCGAAGAGCAGCGTCCCGTGCAAGTAGGGATTCAAATACGTATGCGCCTCAATCTCCAACGTTCGGCAGCCCTTCGTAAACGCAAAAGGCTCGCGCAAGTGTAAATCGGCAAGCTCGTTAGCCCCAAATCGATTATGCATATGAGTCGGCATCAGCGTATACTCGCGAAGCGGCCCATTATCGAAGCGCTGCGGCGCCCGCATATAGACATATCTGCCGTCGGTTACGTTGATATGACCGCCATGCATGCCGAAGATAGCAGCTTCCCGCAGCTTCGTCCCGTGGTCCCCATCTTTCCCGTCGATAACTCCGCTAAGCGGCTTGCCCTGCATATCCGATGGGATCGGCKTCCCGAAGAATTCAAGCAGCGTCGGCGCGATATCGATCGTCTGGACAAGCGCATCCGTTCGCGTTCCCTTCGTTTGATGGCGCGGGTCCCACACGAAGAGCGGAAGATTGACGATTTCATTGTAGAACGGCTGAATGTTTTTGCCCCACCATCGGTGCTCACCCAATAGGAAGCCATGGTCGGTGTTGACGATCAGCATCGTATCCTCCCAAAGATTATGCCGGTCGAAAACATCCAGCACCTTGCCCAGATACGTATCGCACATGCTGAGCAAAGCCGCATACTCGTAGATCGCATGCTGAATTTCCTCCGGCTGCTGCGAGGCTTTGCCGTAATCCGGCCAGTCGAAATGTTTGCCGTCATAGAGATGAGGATACAAATCCTTGTATTTCTTCTGAGTGAAAAACGGTTCATGGGGATCAAAAGCCTCAATCTGCACAAACCAATTGTCCTGATTCCGGTTCGTCTCGATAAATTCGATGCCGTTGTCGAAGGTTACGGCAATCGGCTGCTTCTCTTCCGTATCCAAGTAAGCGCGATTCACCCAATCTTGACGCCATAAGCCGCCGATCTTTGGTCCCGATAGCGACTCGGGGATATGGGGATCCTGCACATTGCCCTTCCACGGATCGCCCTCCTGCCCCCTCGCATACTCCCAGCTGTTAAAGCGAGTGTGATAAGTGGCGCCTCCGTCCTCGAAATAATGCGTATGGTCCGTGGACAGATGGGTATATATGCCGTTTTTCCGTAAAACGTCGATTGCCGAATCGTCGAAGGGCTCCAATGGCCCCCAACTGCGATGCAAAAAATTATGCCGTCCCGTGTGCAGCTCCCTGCGCGCCGGCATGCAAGGCAAGCTGCCCGCATAACAGCTATCGAACGTGACGGTCGCCTCCGACAGCCTTTCAAAGTTAGGGGCCTTGATCCATTCGCAGCCGTAGTTCGGCAGCATATGCTTGTTAAGCGAATCAAACATGACCATTACAGCCTTCATTTCCCGTTGCTCCTCTCGCTTGCTCCGACCCGAAACCCCATATTGCCAGCCGAGCTATCCGGGCTGTTCGAGCTTCGAGCCGCGACGCGGTATCGATTGCAATACGACTTGTGGCATAAATACGAGCCGCCGCGGGTCGATCTCGTCTTCCCCGAGCTTGGTCCTTGCGGATTGATGCGCACATCATGCACCGGCGAAGACGGGCTGAACCAATCGGAACACCATTCCCATACATTGCCGACCATATTGTATAGGCCATAGCCGTTTGGAGCATAGGCATCCACGGGCGCCGTCGTTTCGTAGCCATCGCTGGCATTATTTTTGTACGGAAACTTCCCCTGCCAGATGTTGCATCTATGCTCGCCATCCGGTTTCAGAAGATCTCCCCACGGATAACGCTTCTGTACTAGCCCGCCGCGCGCGGCGAATTCCCATTCCGCTTCGCTTAGCAAGCGCGTGCCGGACCAGGCGCAATACGCAGCCGCGTCGTTCCAAGAAATATGAACAGCCGGATGGTTCATCCTTTGTTCGATATGCGAACCCTTTCCTTCCGGACTTTGCCAATCCGCGCCTTCTACCACCCACCACCATGGGGTGCTTTGGGCCGTACTGCGTACCTCCTGATCCGATTCCTTCGTCACGTACAGATGGAATACATATGACCAGCCGAATCGCTCGGCATCCGTCCGATAGCCCGTATCGGCGACAAAGGCAGCAAATTCCGCATTCGTCACTGCGTATGGAGAGACGTAGAAAGGATCGATTGTCACCTCGCGGATAGGTCCTTCCCCGTCGGCCGGAAAGCCTTCCCGGTCCTCCGTTCCCATCAGGAAAGAACCGCCCTTCAGCAGCACCATCCCTTCATGCGGAACACCAGCAGACATCTTGCCGAATTCGTTATCGCTCGTCTTGCTTTCGTAAGCTACAGCTTCTGTGCCCCTGCCGACTTGGCAGCAGCAACTGCCAGCTGCGGCATTTCCGCTAGCAGCAGTAAGCTCCCGCTTGATCGGGTAATCCATCTAAATTCCCTCCTGACGCCGGAGCTCGTCGTACCAGCGCGTAACGGCTTCTTCCAGCTCCCGAGCCTTATCGGGGTATTGCTCGCGCAAATTGTTGCGCTCGCCGGGATCATGCTCGAGGTCGGATAGATGAACGGCATCCGGCGCCTGACGGCCGAAATCGAGCTTGCCGTTAAGCACAAGCTTCCACTTGCCTTCGCGAACGGCTAGTTGCCCCTCGTATGACCAAAATAACCGCTCGTGATGCTGTTCCCCCGGCTGACCAAGCAGCGGCACGATGCTCTTGCCATCCAAATGGTGCACAGGCGGTTCGATTCCCGCAAGCTCCAGAACCGTCGGAACGACGTCCATCATGGCGCAAGGCTCATGTCGGACAATACCGCCGCGTCCAAGCAGCGCCGGATAGCTAAGAATAGCGGGCTCGCGAATGCCTCCGTCGAACAGACTGCCTTTGTGTCCGCGGAATATTCCCGCAGAACCGCCGTAATAAAGATCCTCCGTGCCGTCCAAATAATTGCGCGACTCCGTCGACGGTCCATTGTCGCTAGAGAAAAATATGATCGTATTGTCATATTGCCCGGTTCTGCGCAAAGCGTCGACAATCTCGCCGACACCGTCGTCCACCGCGGAGATCATCGCCGCCATAATACGCTTATCCGGAGGCAGATCCGGATAACGATCTACGTATTTCTGCGGCGCATGCATTGGATAGTGGGGAGCGTTATAAGCCACATAAGCGAAGAACGGCTCATCATGGCCTTCATTGCCGTCCGCTTCAATGAAGGCGACGGTTTTTTCCGTAATAAGCTCGGTCATATATCCGCCATTGCTCCATACTTCCTTGCCGTTATGCCATAGATCATGGACAGGATTAACGCCCCTCTGCTGCTCCCAATAAAAAATATGCGAATAATAATCCACGCAGCCAGCCAGGAAACCAAACGACTCGTCGAAGCCGTGGGCATTCGGATTCTGCTCCGGCGTTACGCCGAGATGCCACTTCCCGAACAATCCGGTGCGGTAGCCGTGCGGCTTCAGCAGCGACGCGATCGTCTTCTCGTCCAACGACAAGCCCGCTGTTCCGCGTTTGCCGCTTAAGATACTCTCCACTCCCGTCCGTACCGGATAACGTCCGGTCAGCAGCGACGCGCGAGACGGGGAACAGACGGGAGAGTTCGAATACCAATTCGTAAACCTGGCTCCCTCTTCCGCCAGCCGATCGAGGTGAGGCGTGCGGATATGCTCGGAGCCGTAGCTGCCCAGATCGCCATACCCCAAGTCGTCGCAATAAATAACGATAATATTCGGTTTGCTCATCGTTTCTCTTCCCTTCCCCATGGATTCGGCGAAGCATCCAGCAGAGTCCGCGTGTAAGCATGCTGCGGACTTGAAATAATCTGCTCCGTTTCTCCGCTCTCGACGATTTGTCCGCCGTACATGATAAGGATTCTATCGGACATATATCTTGCGCTTCCCAAGTTATGCGTGATCCATATCAAGGAAAGATCATAGTCGTTTTTCAAATCCAGCATTAAATTCATAATGTCGATTCCTATGGATACATCCAGCATCGATGTCGGCTCATCGGCGACAAGGACACGCGGATTAATGCCTAGCGCCCTGGCGATCATGACCCGCTGCTTCTGGCCGCCGGATAGCTGGGAGGCGTACTTGTCGATGTAATCCTCGGCGGGAGTCAGACCTACTTGCGCGAGCAGCCCCAGCACTTTCTTCCGAATATCGCCCTGCTCTCCATGCAGTTGAAGCGGACGGCCAATGACGTCTTGAACGCGGTAATTCGGATTCATCGTTTCGAACGGATCCTGAAAAATCATTTGCAGGTCTTTCGCGACCGCCTTGCGGTCCTTTGATTTCCTGCTTGTCTGACTGCCGTCCAGCAAAATCTCGCCGCTCGTCGGATCGATCAAGTTCACGATCATTCTGGCGAGCGTGCTTTTGCCGCAGCCGGATTCTCCGACAATCGCCAGCACTTCGCCCTTGTGAAGCGTAAAGCTTACGTCTCTGACCGCACTGAACTTTTTCTTCTGCAGGAAAGAGCCCGATTCGAATACTTTGCTAACGCGATTGACTTGCAGCAATGGCTTCATGGTTACCCTCCCCCGATCCATACAGATGGCAAGCTACCATCCCTCTATCGTCGTTGATTGCGCTTGGCTCAAGCGAAGAGCAAACATCGGTCGCATGCGGGCAGCGCGATTGAAAGCGGCAGCCTGCCGGGGGCTCGACGAGATTCGGCGGCGAGCCCGGTATACCTTCGATTCGCACCTTCGGCCCCGACAAGGAAGGAAAGGAGCGAAGCAGTCCTTGCGTGTAGGGATGGCGAGCCCCGCCGAGCAGCTGCTCCGCGCTGCCAACCTCGACCATTTTGCCGGCATACATGATGCCGATCCGATCGCAAATTTCCAGCATAAGCGGCAAATCGTGCGTAATGAACAAAACGGAAAAACCGAGCTCCTTCTTCAGCTCGACAATACGGCTCACGATCCCTTTCTGAGTAACGACATCGAGCGCGGTCGTCGGCTCATCCATAATAATAAGCTCCGGCAGCAGCGCCAGCGACATGGCGATAACGACGCGTTGGCGCATGCCGCCTGACAGCTCATGCGGATAGCTGGCCAACTTCTCCTTGGGCATCTCTACGAGAGCAAGCAGCTCTTCCGCTCTGCGGAGCGCATCGCGCACGGATACGCCCGCCCCGTGCGCAAGTATCACATCCGTTAGTTGGTTCCCGATCCTCATCACCGGATTTAGGTTATTCATCGCGCTTTGCAGCACGACCGAAATTCTCGACCAACGATACGGCCGAAACTCGGCTTCGGTAAGACTCGTGAGCGGTTTGCCGTCGAAGACGATGCTGCCTCCTGCCAGTCGTGCGGGCGGACGCAGCAGCCTGCTGATGCCGTAAGCGGTCGTCGACTTCCCGCACCCGGATTCGCCGGCTAGCCCAAACATTTCTCCCCGCTCGATGGAGAAGCTTACGCCATCGACCGCCTTGAACATTCCCCGCGGCGATTCGTATTCCACTTGCAAATTGCTAACGTCCAGTAAACCCATGCGTATCGCCTCCTGTATTTCAAGAAAAATGCTGCTGCGCGCCCCGTTTCGCCCTGAATCGCTCAAGCGTACCGTTGCCGAGCAGCACGAAGCCGAAACAAAATAGCGCTATCGCTACGCCCGGCGGCACAATCCACCACCACGCATCGTACATAATGGCGTTGTTGGTATGCGCCAGCGTAAGAATCGTGCCCCAGCTTACGCTCCGCGGATCGCCGATGCCAAGAAAGCTTAGCCCGGCCTCCGCAAGCACCGCCTGCGTCGTTACGCTGACCAGGTTGGCCGCGATGATCGGGAATAGGTTCGGCAATATTTCCGTCGTCATGATTTTGAAATTGCCCATCCCGACGACCCGCGCCGCCTCCACGTAACCGCGCTGCTTCTCCGACAGCGTCTGGCTGCGGATGCTTCGTGCCATGTACAGCCAGCTGAGCAGACCGATGACGAGAATGATGCTCGTGAGTCCCATGGACGGCAGAAACGAAGCCAGAATGATCATAAGCGCGATGACCGGAATGATGAGCAGCAAGTCGACGACGAACATCAAGGCATCGCTTACCCATTTGCGGTAGAACCCGGCGGTAAGTCCGACGAGAACGCCGATGACCGTCGTAATGGCTCCCGCCAGAATGCCGACCAGAAAAGAGGTTTGCGTGCCGTATATGAGCTGCGAGAACAAATCCTGTCCATAGCTATCTGTACCGAGCAGATGCTTCGCGGAGGGCTTGAGCCACGCTTCGAATTCAATGTCGTTTTTGTTATAAGGGGCAAGCAGCGGCCCGATGAACGCCGCAATCGCAAAAAAAGCGAGAATCGCGAGCCCTGACAGCTGCTTGCCGTTCCATGCGCGGGAACCTTCCACCGGGGAGTTGGTCTTCATATCCGTTCAGCTCCTAATTCAGATTGACGCGAGGGTCAATAAAGGGATAAATCAAATCGGCGATTAAATTAACGGCGATGATCGATACGGCAATAACGAGAAATGCACCTTGGATTAACGGATAGTCATGATTCAATATCGCGTTATTGGTGAGCATCCCTATTCCGGGGTAGGAAAATACGATTTCCATCGTGATCGCCCMGCCGACGACATGACCGAGCGACAACATAAATCCCGTAAACGAAGGCAGGAAAGCGTTACGGATTCCGTAGTGGAAAACACGTCTTCTCGATGACAGACCTTTGGCCCGCGCGAGCACCATGTAATCCTCGGATAAAACCCGGATCAAATTGTTGCGAAGCACGAGAATATGGCTCGCAACCGATGCCAGAGCGAGCGAAACGATCGGCAATACGGCGTGATAGGCGATGGAACCGACCTTGCGGATCGGGGAAAGCGTATCGTAATCGACAGGAATCGCCTGACCCATCGGTAACCAATCCAGCTTGTATCCGAAAATAAGAATAAGAATAATGCCGATCCAAAAATACGGAACGGAGTTGATGAAGAAGCTGACGCCGAGCGCCGAATTATCGAACCACGAGCCCGGTTTCAATGCGCCCTTGACGCCGATCAGCCAGCCGATTCCGTAGCTCAGCAAGGTGGCGATAAAAACCGTACCCAGCGTCCACGGCAAGGCGTTCCAGAGAACGTCCTTGACGGGCACCGGGTAATTGAAATAGGAAATGCCTAGATTGCCTTGGAACAATTGGACTATATAGCTGCCGAACTGATGGAGCAGGCTCGGATTGTCGAGTCCGAACTGCTTTCGCAGCTCATCCGCTATCTCGGCCGAGCCAAGCGCGGTCGTCGAAGCGATCATTTCCGCAGGATCGCCGCCGATGAGCCTTGGCAGCAGGAAGTTCATGACGATCGCCGCGAGGAGAGTCGCGATTGCGAACGCGACTCTCCTGATGACGTAGGACAATTGAATCTTCATCGGTACAGCTCCTCTTTATTTCTTCGTGACCTTCGCTAGCGAAATGACGGAGGTCGCCGGAACATTCGTGTCGTAATTCGTGAATGCCGTTTCGCTATATGGCGTCTTGCCCGTGCTGTATAGCGTAACGATAGGCGCGAGCTCGGCGACTCTTCCCTGTACCTTCTTGTACAACTCCGCACGCTGCTCCGCATTCGCTGAAGCGGCTTCGTCCAGCCATCCGTCCACTTGCTCATCTCTGAATCTCGCCCAGTTAAGTCCCGGAGAATTCTCGCCGATGGGCGCCGTCATTTTGCTATGGAACACTTCGAGCGCGGCTTGCGGATCCGGAGGAACGGTAATCCCGTTTTGAATCAAATCATAATCGCCCGACATCGCAAGGCTCGTAAGCTCCGGCCAAGTCACCATCTTGATCGTCGTTTCGATGCCCGCCTGTTTCAGCCAATCGGTGATCATCGCGCCTTCTTTGTTCTGCGCCGGAGCGTTAGCCGCCATATAGTACACGAAGGATAGCTTAACGCCGTCTTTCTCGTAGATGCCTTTGCCGTTCTTCGCGTAGCCTGCATTCTCTAGCGTCTTGCTCGCTTGTTCGATGCTGAACTGCAACGAAGGATCGGATGTTAGACTCTCGTCAACCAGACTGCCGAAGCCTTGGGACAGGAATCCAGGATTGCCGAGCGTGGCTGCTCCCATCTCGCCTTTCTCTACGACTTCCTCGCGATTGACTGCTTGCTGAATCGCTTTGCGGACGGCTGCGTCGTTCAAGCCCGGCTTGTCGTTATTGATAATGACCGCGTAGGTGGACAGACCCGGGAATTGCTGCAGTTTGTTATCCTTGTTCTCGAGCAGCTTCGGAAGACTCGGCATCGCGATCGCGCCTGTCGTCCCTTGAATCTCCCCTTTTTGCAGCGCTAGCGTAATAGCCGGCGAATCTTTGAACCGTTGAAGAACGAGCTCGGTAATTTGCGGAGCTCCTAAGAAGAAGTCCGTATTGGCATCGAGCAAAATCGCGCTTTCGTTGATGTTTCTGAATTTGAAAGCTCCTGTGCCGATCGGCGTTTTGTTCAGAAACGTCGCCGGATCCTCTTTCTCGAACAAATGCTTAGGTACGATATAAACCGTGGTCAGGTAGTTCTTGAGCGAAGGGAACGGGCTGTTCAATTGAAAGACGACCGTATCGGAACCGCTTGCCGTCACGCTGCTTAGACGGGTGTCGCTCCATAACTGATAAGAATCGAGCACGGCATGATCCTTCAACGCTTGGAACGTATACGCAACATCGTCGGCCGTGAAAGCTTCTCCGTCATGCCACTTCGCAGCCGTGTTCAGCTTCACGGTAAACGTCTTCTGATCCTCGGACCATGTACCGCTATCTGCCGCGAGCCGATTGATCAGTTCACCTTTGACAGGATTGAAGTAATAAAGCGCGTCATACACATAATCGAACAATGGACGATAATTGCCTGTTTTCAAGTAAGGATTAAAGTTGTTGACCTGCTCCGGATTAATGACGTCTCCGATGCGGTACGAAACCTTCTCGCCCTTGGCCGGCTCTGACGTCGCGGGAGAATTGGTTGCTTCCCCTTTGTTTACTGCAGGAGGCTCGTTGTTGGCGTTATTGCTGCAGCCTGCGAACAGGGCGACCGACAATAACGCCGCGATGCCTAACGGTACATACCTTTTGAACAAATTCACTTTCGATTTGCGATTACTCATACATAACCCTCCACCATTGTAGTCTGCCGCTCCGATTCCAATATCGAATATGCGGCTAAATAAAAAAAACACAATACAAAGCTATCGCCATCAGGCAATATTTTCGCATTGTGTCTCCGGCTGTCCGGTAGACAAATATCCTATAAGATTACTCGGCTTTACAGCCGACTTCATCATCATACAACCTAGTTAACAACTTGTAAACACCTATTTATTATGTGTTCATATTTGTCGAAATAACGCTTATAATAAGGTTCGAAAGAGGAGTTGGCAGTAACTGACGCGAATGAATAACACTATAAACCGTTGCGGGAATGAGGCTGGAGCGCTTTGAAAACATGGGAAGAGGAGTTAGACGACCTTCGTGTGAAACGTCGGGATCAAATCCTTGAGGCTGCTAGAGAAATTTTTTTGGAGAAGGATATGTCCCAAATTACGATGGTGGATATCGTGGCCAAGGCGGGGATCAGCCGGGTGACGATGTATAAATATTTTAATTCGATACATGAAATCGTGTTTGAAATACAGATCAAAATCATGAACGAAATCTCGCATTATTTTCAGGTGGACGGCGATTCCGGCAAGACTGGCGCGGATAAACTAAGCATTATGCTGAACGGCTGGCTGCTGCTTTACCGCGAGCATCCCGACCATCTGCGGTTCATCGGGCTGTTCGATCACTTCTACCGAAACTCATTTCCTTCGGAGGAGCTTCGCAAACGGTACAAAAACTCGATGGAGGATCGCGGGGAGCGTTTCAAGGCCGCCATCGAAGAAGGCATTAGCGACGGCTCGATCCAGCCTTCCTTCGATCCGAACATCCTCGAGACGATGATTCAGAATACGATCATCAGCATGATGCTGCGAATGGCGATGCGGGGACATCTTATTCAGAAGCAGTGGGATGTAGATCCGGAGCAAATTCTGATTTACTTAATGAATTTCGTATCGCAGTTCGTCCGCACGAAACCCGATCTTAGCGTGTTTGAGCTTGTCTCTCCCGCCGTGACGGAGCAATAACATGAACAAAAGCCGGCTGATCAGAGAGGCCTTTCATACAGCCCCTCTGATCAGCCGGCTTTTGCCGCTACCTAATATCCTTTGAACTCGTCATTCGATAGTTCCTCCCTAGCCGCGATCAGCCAAGGATGGACGAGCTTCATGTTCGCCCGGTTGTCCCAGAGGTGATCGAGATACACCAAGATGCCTTCGATGAGCTGGTCGTTGTTCACCTTGTCCTTGACGCTCTGCAGGTAAGGGTGGTCGCCGGGAAGCTCCCATGCCATTTTGTCCGAGATGAACAGCACTTTATCGAGCAGCGTAGAATTTGCCTTGAGCGTTGTGTGGCATTCGATCGCATTCAGGATTTCCTCGTCCTCGACATGAAACAGTTCGGCCGCCATCGCTCTCGACAGCTTCTGATGAACGATGCGGTCGTACTTCCTTTCCTCGTCGAGGATTGGGATCGCCAGCTTCTCAGCCGTTTCCATCATGGCGTTAACGGGAATGACATTGCTGATGTCATGAAGCAGCGCCGCTGTTACGGCTTTCCTCGGATCGGCCTCGTATCGTTCAGCCACCCTCTGCGCAACTCCGGCTACCTTGTATGTATGATCCAGCGTGTCCCGATCGTCGTTCAGCTCGAAAAACCGCTTAATATCTGAACGTAAATTACCGGTTGGCTCAAACCCTTGCACGTAAGGAAGTAAAACCTCATTCATCGAAACGCCCCCGCCTCTATTTATTTTCGGCCAACACGGTTAGCATTCAAAAAATCATTTAACGTACTTATTTCGTCTGTCATGAATACTAACTCTCTGTTCTTTCGCTCTAACAATACGTAATAAGATCCATCTAGATTCAAAGCAACGCGTTCGTCCGGAATGTTGAAGCCGTATGTATGAATTAAATGCTGCGTATCTTTAATCTGGATAAGATGCCTCTCGGGATGGTCGCCGTAAATCGTTAGTGCGTAAGGMTGATCATGGCCACGCGTGTTTAAGTAGACCGTTGCACCGATGAACAATGCCAGCATCCCGATTCCCGAAACAAATAGTATCCGATTGAGACCCCATTTCCTTCTGTCCCTCATGCTGTTGCCACCTCTCCGATGAACGCCATCCCTAACCACCTTTATATTATATCATTTGTTAAAATTTTGAAATCGGTAATTTGGAATTCAGCTAGAGCGGTTTAGTTTCATTTGGGTGCTAGCGAGAAACCATTGATCATTACGAGCTAACTGCCGTCTAGAGTAAGGGGCTGTAGAAGTGCTGTACAACGCAATAGTGGTATTTCGTCGTTACTACTTACGTAGCCCTGAACCGAACTAAATCGCAACCTCCGCCAAAGCTGTGTAGCCATCCATAATAGGATGTGATACCCAGCTTATTCGCACAAACCTAGGTTACTTGAGGAGAATAGGATGCGAAATGCAGCTTATGGTTGGTGAAAGTGGCAATGGTGGGGGAGCAGGCGGCGTGGCGGATAGAATAGGATGGGGAATTCATCCTATTCGCACAAATCTAGTTTACTTGAGGGCAATAGGATGGGAAATGCAGCTTATGGATGGCGAAACCGACGGTTGCGTGGGCGAGCAGACGGCGTGGCTGTGCGTGTAACGGCATTTCGTCAAACTAATTCGGCTTATTAGACCATACATCGGAGATCAGCTCCATTAACGGCCTAAAATCGAACTAAATGAGGCAATTCCACTGCTACATTCCCATTAGTGGCCCAAAAAGACACTATTAGCACCTCAGGGCTCTGCTGAGGTTTTGGTGCAGCGTGTGTGTCCGTATTTCTTGCAAAAAAAGAGGCCGCGAAGCATCCACAGCTTCGCAACCTCTGTTCCACTTATAATAATGCCTTCGCAATGAGTGCTTGCCATTCTTCGACTGACGTGTCTCGCGCGACGAACCATGCTTTGCCTTCGCCGTATCTGTTCTCGGTATAGACGCCGCCGCTTGGTCGTACGCGAATCGAATCGGTAACGAAGTTATTCGCGTTCCATCCGAATACGCTGCCGTACAGTTCTGGCACCTGAGTCAAAAAGACGTTGTCGCCGTTTTTGCGGAACAAGTCCGTCGTCGCGATGAGACGACCGCCACTTTGTACGTATTCTGACAAACGTTGCTCCAGCGCGGCGTCATGAAGCAGATGCAGCGGTACGATGACCAGCTTATGATCGCCAATATGCTCTGGCGTATATAGTACGTCGACCGAACGAGTCTCGTCGTATAACGAACGATAAACGGTGTCTACCATGTAATCGGCATATGCGATATGATCGGATACCGAGATCCGGTAGCTCCATGAGCTCTCGAAGTGATAGTAAAGGCCGATTGGCGCAGCTTGCGCTTCCGTCGGCTCGATATAATCGAGGTGACGCTCCGTGTAGTCACGCACGACACCATAGTTGGCGGACGGCTCACCCGTCAGCGTCAGCAGCTCGGGATGTCCCCCGCCCTGCTCCTGTCCCCATGGGAACGGCTTCGCCTTGAACAGGAAAAACCGGCTGCAGCCGCGGTCCTTCAGCAGCTCCATCTCGCTGATCAAGTTGCGCGAGCCCGTGCCGTATTCCATCATCCAGAACGGACGCTGCAGCACGCCTCGGCATGCGTCTCCGTAGAAAGCAATCTCATGCGGCTTGTCGCTGTAGATGTCCATGCCTACGACATCCAGCCCGTCGAATAGCTTCGACCAGTCGACGCTGTCGCCCCAGCGGAACATGAACGCGTTCGTCGTTATCGGCCGGCCGTCAATAAATGGCCTTAATGCTTCGGCCTGCTTCCTCGCATAGTTGACGATGGACAAAGATGAGAACTTGGCGAAAGCCATCTCTAGACTCGGATTCTGCCACATCGTTACATCGGCGTCGATCTTCGCCGGAAGCGGAATTTGATCGAACCGCTCATAACGCTGTGACCAGAACACCGTACCCCAGCGGCGGTTAAGCTCTTCTACCGTGCCATATGTTTCCGCTAGGTACGCATGGAACGCCTCCAGAGAACACTCGCCGAAATCGAATTTTGTCTCGCCGCCGAACTCATTGTCGAGCTGCCATGCTACGACAGCCGGATGGCTGCCATAGCGCTCTGCCATCTTCGTTACGATGCGCATGGAATAGTCCACATAATGCTTAGAAGAGTAAGAGCGATGCTGTCTTGCCCCGAAGCGGACGGTAGCCCCGCTGCGATTCACGGGCAGGACATCCGGATGCTTCTCAACGAGCCAGATCGGCGGGCAAGCGGTAGGCGTGCAGAGCACAACTTCCAATCCGCAGGCTGCCGCTTCCTCAATGGAGCGGTCCAACCACTCCCAATCGAACTCGCCGTCCCGCGGCTCCAATACCGCCCAAGCAAATTCCGCGATTCGAATTTGCGTAATACCCGCTTCTTTTATTTTCTTATAATCAATCGGCCAGTGTTCCGGCTGCTCATGCTCTGGATAATAGGCAACACCAAGGATCATGCCCTATTCGCCCCTTCCGTATTATCGTTGTCTGTATAATTGGCTGGCATTATTATGCATTCACATACAATTGGGCCTTTCTCCGTAAATAGGAGCTTCTCGCCGCTTGGCAATTCAACATGAACCGGCGTATCCCCCGCACGGTTAACCGTTAGACGGAAGCGGCCAGCTTCGATGGCCCACTTCACGGCCACTTCTCCCTTCGGCGTCATACAGCTGCCRGAAGCCCACTGCAGCGTACCCGTATGCGGAGTGATGCTGATTGCTGCATATCCCGGCAATAACGGCTTAACGCCAAGCACGGAGGCAGGCAGATCGTAAAGCGGCAGCGCTCCCCAAGCGTGGCAATCGCTGCGCACCGAGACCGGATCTTCGACCCAAGACGTCAGATTAAGATCAGCTTGCTCGCGCCATGCATCCCATAGCTGGAAGGTATGATCGTATAACCCAGTCCGCTCAAGCGCGCGGAACAAATAATAAGACATCGCAAGCGTAACTTTCGGCAAGCTATTATCGTTCAGCATCCGCTGCATCAACCCTTGAGCCTCTCCGTCTGAAGCCGTTCCCGTCAGCACCGCCCAAATTTGCGCATGCTGGCTATAATCCTCAGAGGATGGGCTATCGCGATACAATTCCCGCTCCGGCGACCAGCAATGTGCTCTTACCGCTATACGAATGCGATCTGCGCGTTCGCGATATTCGCTTGCCGTGTCTCTTCTGCCCGTCACTTCATTAAGCTCCGCAGCTTTCTCAAGCGCGTCCGCGTACATCAGGTTATACACCGTCAGCGGCCCAGACTTGCCTGAAGGAGGAGCTCCGGCATTGTGCCTCCACGCTTCCGTCCAATCTACGAACGACCAATACGCTTCGGGCATGATCCCCACAAGTCCGGTCGAATCAATACGATTCTCGAACCAGCCAAGTACGGCATCGATAGTCGAGCGATATTGGCGAACGAGCGCATAGTCTGCAAAATGTGCGTAATGATCATGGACCATCATGACCCAGAACAGCGCGAAGCCCGGTATAATCTGCCGCGAGACTGACGGATAACGGCTCTGAAGCATGCCGCTTGGCGTAATTGAGCTATGGAAATCGTAGATCGCTTTTCTCGCCAGCCTATCATCGCCGCTAACCTGATACGTGAACAACGCTTGCAGGCGCGTATCCATCTCATATTGCATCTGCTCGTAAAAAGGAGTGTCCTCGTACGACTCGTGCATGCAGTTACGCAGCGTGTTCAGACTGATGTTCCATAACGGCTTTAACGTTGCATCTGATGCGTCAAAATGTCCGATTTCCTCCATCGGATATCCCGTTCGGCGTATGGAGATTCGCTCCAGCACAAGCGCTTCGTCCGAAGCTTTCACCTGAAGTCTAATGTAGCGGAATGCACGTCTATGAAAAGGCTCGTAAATCTCAGCACCATCCCGATTCCCATAGCCTGCAGCGGTATATTCATCTGTAAAGCCGTACAGCGCCTTGCCATCCGGCTCATCGCGCACGCCTTTATTTCGTTGTCCGTTCGGCCCCGGCGGATACTCGTAGCACTCGGAATACAACAGCGTGACATGCGCACCTCTACCGCCCGACAGCGCTAAGCGCGGATAACCCGCCATTAACTCCGGGGCTTCCAGTTCAAGCCATAGCTCCTCTCCCGCAGCCACCGTTAAGCTTCCGAGATCGCCCCCGCTCAGCGTGGTGCGAGACCATATACGACCCGATCCTTCTCCCTGAACGATAGCCGTGAAATCGCACTCCGCCTCCCGCATGAGCGGAATCGGCCTAGGCGTCAGCTGCCACTTGCTTAAGCTGCCGTACATCTTATCATGCGTAGGTGCAATGACGGCTGCTTGCTTCCAGCCCGCATCATCATACGGAGCAGATTCCCAGCCGAAGGGCCACTTCGCACCGTCAACCTGCTCGCCCCCGCCGATAAACAAAGTATACGTTTCCGGCTGAAGCTGAAGGGCCTCATATGGCAAGGGAAGCGCTTTCCAATTATCGCTCGAATCCAGCGATTCCAAGCGCTCGCCGTCGCCATCCTCCAAGCTGCCCTCCAGAAGAAAACTGCCGGCCCCGGAACGCCACGCCGATGCCGGCCCCCATTCTGCCCCGTTCTCTCTAGCCGATGCCGGATAGCGCATAACCCGCGCGGCTAGCACGTTAAAGCCAGCGTTTAAGCGGTCTGTCAGATCGAGCGTCTCGTAATAATACGTATTGGCATCGCCTTTGCATGGACCTTGCGCAACCGATTCGCCATTCAAGTACAACCGGTAACGGCTGTCCGCCGATACGCGAACCATGAGCCGGTAACCCTCTCCTTGCACGGGAACCTCGAAGCTCCGCCGGAACAACACCGTTTCAGGACGATCCCCGCCGGCTATTGCCGAATTATCATGCTCAGCCCATATCCAGCTGGCCGTCCATGCTCTGTTCTCTTCCATCTCCTGCTCCTCCTTCGTCAGCGCGCAGAGCGGTATTCGCTCGTGCTGACTCCTGTATAAGCTTTGAACCGTTTATAGAACCAATCGAGCTCGTTATAACCGACCGTCTCCGCGATCTCGTATACTTTCAAGTCGCTCTGAATAAGCAGCTCCTTCGCTTTTTCCATTCGTATTTGCAGCAAATAATCGTTGAAGGTCATAGCCGTGGTCGCTTTGAAYAGCTTGCCGAGATAGTTCGGATTCATGTAAATTTGCTGCGCAACGCTCTTCAAGCTCACGTTACCTCCATACTGCTCTTGGATGAGGCGTTTCACTTCGTCCACGATTTTGTTCGGACGCAGCTCCTTGCCTCTCATGAGCAGCGCGCATACATCTTTGCATTTGCGTTCCGTAATCGCTAGAAGCTCCGCCATCGTCTTGCACTGCATGACCGATTCATAATCGCCTAACGCATGATCGAACAAACCTTCATGGCTTGCTCCCGACTCGCGCACGATGCGGTAGAGCTGTACGAACAGCTCCACAACGGACAGTTTAGCTTGATTTGCCGGCACGCCGCCCCCTTGGAAGCTTTGCCACAGCGCCGCAAGCGTTTCATGTGCCGCTGCACTGTCGCCGCAACGAATGAATTCGATCAGCTCGGCGGCTAACATCTGAAATTGCTCGCGATCCATATCGTTATCCAGGAGCTCGTTGTCCCGACCTTCCAGTATCGTACCGGCTCCCGTCAGAAACTTGCGGTCAAGCGCCTGCTCAGCAGCCGCAAACGATGCCGGCGCATCTTGGAAGCCGTCGACGATCGTGCCTATGCCGATCGTAACGGTTTCTTTCGCATACTGGCTCACCGAACGGGAAAGCCTCTCCGCAAGCTCGCGCACGGTTGAAGGCGTCACCTCCCCGGGCTCACCTGCGCAGAGGATGCCGTATCGCTCCTCCGACTCCTCGAACAGAAATCCGAGCCCGCCCGTCACCTCTTCGCTAATATTGCGTGCCGCGTAACGCTTCAACTCGACGTCTCTCTCCGACAATACACTCTCGGAGTCACTAGAGAAGCTCGCTTTGCCATAGACGAAGTCCAGCTCCACAATTAGACAGCAGTATCGCTCTGGCAATCGTCCCATCTCCAGCAGCGACAGCTGCTCCTCATATTCCTTGCTGTTCATGCCGCCATGCGTCAGCTTCCGCAGAAACTGATCGCGGATGGCCGACATGCCAAGCCGGTGCTGGCGCTCGGATAATCGCGCCTCGGCAATGCTCGCTGCCGTTCGCTTGAGCAGCTCAATCAGATCCTCCTCATCGACCGGCTTAAGCAAATATTCCTTCACGCCAAGCTTCATCGCTTCGCGCGCATATTCGAAGTCGTCATAGCCGCTTAATACGACGACGTCCGTATCGGCGGTAAAGCTTTTCATTCGTGCGATAAGCTCAAGTCCATTCATGATCGGCATGCGAATATCGGTCAGCACGAGCGAGAACGTATGCTCCTTAAGCAGCGACAGTGCTTGCTGTCCGTTCTCGGCCTCCGCTCGGATGACGAAGCCGTATTGCTCCCAATCAATCAAGTAGCGAAGCGATTGTCTTGCCACGGGTTCGTCGTCTACGATCAATACGTCATACATCCTATTCACCCTCCTGCGCTTCAAGCGGAATCGTCATCGTTACTTCCGTACCTTGGCCATATACGCTTGTAACCTGCAGACCGAAGCCTTCGCCGTACATTTGTCTCAATCGTAGGTGTACATTGCGCATCCCGATATGCTCGTCGCTCGCAAGCCCGTCTTCCTCTTGCAGCCAGCCATGAATTTCCTTCAGCCGCTCTTCCGGTATGCCAAGTCCGTCATCGCTTACGACGATATACAGCTTGCCATCCTGAGCGCTCGTCTTAATGCGGATAATGGACTGGACTGGACTTAGCTCAATGCCATGCGTAACCGCATTTTCGACGATCGGCTGAATACAGAGCTTCGGAACCTGAACATCCTTAGTCGAAGCATCCGTTTMGATCGCATACAAAAACTTGTCTCCGAACCGATATTGTTGAATTTGCAAATAAATATCGATAAAGCCGAGCTCGTCCTCCAAAGGTATCGTCTGCCCGCTTCGTTTCAGCATCATGCGGAACGACTTGGCCAGCAGGCCGACGATCTTCGCATTTTCCCTGTCCCCGGCTATTAGCAGCTTCCCGCGTATCATGTTCAGCACATTGAACAGGAAATGAGGGTTGATCTGCGTCTGCAACGCATACAATTCAACTTCCTTCGTGCGAAGCGCGTTCTCTCTCCGGTTCAGCTCCGATTGATACACCTCGCCGATCAAGTCGCGAAGCCTTCGTACCATCAGATTGAACATTTCGCCAAGCTGGGCGACTTCATCGCGGCCTCGAACGTCCACGAAGCTCTCGAAATTGTCTTTATGCAGCCGCTTCATCCGGATCGACAGCTCGGTGAGCCGCGAAGTCAACTGAACGGACAGCAGCGAGATAAGCAATACAGACAACAGGAACGCGATGATAAAAAGCAGAATGGCTAGCGACCGCAGTTGGTCGATCCTCGGCATGATTTCCGTAATCGGGACGTACGTAATGACCTTCATTCCTTTGACCGAATTGCGGGAGGCGAGGGTCATGAAGAGAAGCTGATACGTCTCATCGCCTTCCTTATAATTAAAGCTGCCTGCATCCTCTTGCATGATGCGGCTCTTCTGCGGAATTTCGGGTTCGGATGCGGGCTCTCCATCTTTGCTGGTCGTATCGACAAGCACCGAGCCGTCCGGGTACAGAAACAAGAAACGTTTGCTCTTGCTTTCCTCGCTTACGAGATCGAGCAGCACCTTCAGCTTGATCTCTACGGATACGACCCTCTCCGACTCCGGTTTGAAGTTATTCATCCGCTTGCGGAAGCTGAAAAGCGGTTCTTTGTCCACCGGATTCGGGTACGGCTCCGTCCATATACCGCCGATCCGGCTATCCAGCGTCCTCTGATACCAATCGCTGTCCCTAATATCCTCGTCGATCAAATAGATATTCGAGAAGATGAACGACGGGTTATTCGTATATTGGTAGAGATGATAAATATCCTTCGTCGTCTGTACCGCCGAAACGAACGGTTGATAGTAATTGAAATATTCGGTGTAGGCGTCGCGAAGATCGGGATATTCCTGTTCCACCGCTTCATCGAGCGCCGTATTCAGAAACAGCGTGTTGGCGATTTCCTCGTAGGAGAGCAGTTTATTATCGAGATTGCTGCCGACCTGGGAGAGTGATAATCGGTTGTTCTCCACGATCGATTCATACGCCATATCGGTGCTTTTTTTCATGAGTACGTAAGTAAGGGAGCCAAGCAGAAACAGCACAATGAACAGGTTCGCTGCGATCAGCTTCGTACGTATTTTCACGTTGCCCCATCCTCTCCCCGCCGCGGCTGCTTAGTCCCTAACTCATTAGGGCGCAAACGCGCATACTCCTTGTGCCGCATCGTACGCGGGCAAGGAGTATGCGCTTAGATTCATTTAACTATTGCCCTAACGACTTGTTGTATTTATCAAGGAATGCTTTCCATAGCTCGGTGTAGGCGGCGTTCGCTTTATCTACGCCAGCTTTGCCCATTTGCTCGACGAAGCTGTTCCATGCCGAATCGAACTCGCCGTCGTTTTTCGCCATGATGATGCTCGGAATGTTTTTACGCCATGTGTCGTCCATCTTCTGCTCTTCGACCTTTGTCGATTCCGGCGGAGACAGCTGCCATAGGAAGCCCGGCACGTATTCAACCGGCGGAAGGAAGTCGGCCCATACTTGCTTCTTGTAAGCAGCCAGCACTTCTTTGGTCATGTCGTCGTAACCAAGCTCCACGACGTCCTTGGTCATCGGGGTTGCATAGTCGCCGTCGGCAAGCTTCGCGCCGTGGCCGATGCCGAACCAGTAGAAGTCCCCTGTGCCTACGCTCTTGAAGCCGCGGTTGTAGTCCACGTCCGGATCAACCGTACGCTGCTTCACTAGCTCTTGATTGATAACGCGTTTGCCGTTCTCAACCGTAAAGTCCTCGCCCTCGATACCCCATTGCGTGAGTACTTGCGCCTCATCGGAGAACAGGTAGTCGATGAACTGGATAATACGCTCAGGGTTCTTCGCTTTGCTGGAGATCGTCCATTGGAAGTTGCCGCCGCTTGTAGGCGTAATCGCGTTGGAATGATCCACCGTATTGGCGTCAAAATACATCGGAAGGTAAGCGTACGCCTTCTCCGGCTTGCCTGCTGCGCGCAGCGATTGCTCGGCTTCGCCCATCATCCAGCCTGGTGCGTAAGCAGCGAGCACGCGGCCTTGAGCCGCCTTCGCTTGGAAACCTTTCTCGTCAAGCGAGAATGCTTCTTTGTCGAGCAGTCCTTCGTTGTACAGCTTGTTCAGGAATTTATAATATTCTCTCGTATCTTGCGATACTGGATTGTAGCTCACGTTGCCGCTATCGTCGATCGTATAGTTGCCGTGGTCCGGCAAGCCTTTCGCCCAAATAACCGGGTTGTTGAACGCAATCTTCATCGTCCAGCCGTTCATATAAGCGCCGAAGCCGATCGTGTCTTTGCCGTCGATTTGCGGATGCTTGTCTTTGTAGGCTTTGATGACTTCATACAGCTGGTCGAACGTTTTCACTTCCGGATATCCTGCTTCCTTCAGCACGTCGTATTGCACGATGAAGGAACCTTTTGTATCCGCTTGAGCTTCCTTCGCTTTCTTAACGGAGTAGAGCGAATAAATGTCACCGTTTTCATCTTTCAACAGATTCAAATAGTCGCCGAACTTCTCCTTGATGTTCGGGCCKTATTGGTCGATCAGATCATTAAGCGGAATGATAGCGCCTGCTTCCTTGTAGCGAAGCGTGTACTTCGCGTCCAATACGACGATATCCGGATAATCGTTGCTCGCAAGCCATAGATCCCAACGCTGGAACTGGTCTCCGACCGTCAGGTCGTATTTCAGCGAAACGCCTGTTTTTTCCGTAATTTTGGCATTGATCGGCGTTTCCCATTTCAGCTTGTCATCGGCTGTATTAATGGAATACGTAACGGGCGATAAATCCGGTGCCGGCGCATCCGTTTCCTTGCCCGCGTCGTTCGTTGCTGCTGGCTTGTTGTCTGGAGCAGGCTCGTTTTCCCCTTTGTTATTGTTGCCGCTGCACGCTGCAAGCATGGAAGCAAGCATGACAAGCGATAACATGACCACCCATAAGCTGCGTGTCCTTTTCGTTTTCAAATCCGACATCCCCCTGTCACTGATTAGTTTGATTATATCAACGGAATTAATATTCCGCTCGATATCGATATCACTTTTTTCGCAATCAGCTATTCTTTCATGGAAGCGACCATAATGCCTTTGACAAAATATTTCTGAACGAACGGGTAGACGCATAGGATCGGCACGGTAACGATCATCGTCATAGCGGCCCTCGTCGCATCGGGATCCATTCCTTTGCTGCCCATGCTTAGGGCGTTATTGCCGTTAAGCACTTGGCCTTCCGTCGTCTGCAAAATCTTCATCAACTCGAATTGCAACAAATCCAGACTCTCTGTGCTGCTTGTGTAGAGATAGTTGTCGAACCACGAATTCCAGTGCATAACCGCGATGAATAACGACACGGTAGCGATAACCGGCATGCTGACCGGAATTACGATTCGGAACAACGTTTGGAAGTCGGTTGCGCCGTCGATCTTGGCCGATTCGATAATGCCATCCGGCAACGATTCAAAATAACTGCGGATGATGATGACGTTATATGCGCTTATAAGCATCGGGAAAATATAAACGCCAAAGTTGTTCATCAAGCCGATATCGCGAATGAGCAAGTAATAAGGAAGCAGACCAGCGTTGACGAACATAGTAAAAACGAGAATGATGTTCAGCAGCTTGCGGAATACGAAATCTTTGCGGCTGAGCGTGAAGGCGATCATCGCCGTTCCGATAACGCCGAAAAACGTGCCGATGAGCGTTCTCGCTACGGAAATCCCCGCCGCTTGCAGCAGACCATCGCTTTGGAAAATCGCTCCGTAATTGTAGAGCGTGAACTCCCGCGGGAATAAGTAAATGCCGCCTCGAAGCGAATCCAGTCCGTCGTTCAGCGAGATCGCAAGCAGATTGACGAACGGATACAGCGTTAGCAGACCGAACAGCAGCAGCACGACATAATTGAACGCATTCCATAGGCCGTCTCTCCAAGTCTCGTGCTTTGCCATTGTGAATCACCTCTATTCTTGAATCGGCCTCAAGTTAGAACAATCGGCTTTGATTCCATTTTTTGGATAAATACGTAACGCCGAGTATGAGCAATACGCTGACGACGGTCTTGAACATGTTGATCGCCATACCGTACGAATAATCGCTTAATTGCGTGGAATACCTCAGTGCGTATAGATCGAGCACGTCCGAATAATCGTAGACGACCGGATTGCCAAGCACGAATTGCGATTCATATCCGCTGTTGATGAGCCAGCCGACATTCATCGTCAGCAGCAGAATAGCGGTAGGCATGAGACCTGGAATCGAGATATACCACATTTTGTGCAATCGGCTTGCACCGTCCACGTCCGCTGCCTCGTAATGCTCCGGGTTGAGTCCGACTAGAACGGCCAAGTAGATGATCGTATTCCAGCCAAGCTCCTTCCACAAATTCGAGATCGTATGGATGATCCAGAAGTTTTCGCCTTTAGCCATGAAGTAGATCGGCTCTTTAATGATGCCAAGCCCCATAAGCAGTTCGTTGAGCATTCCCCCGTCCGGAGAGAGAAACATCATTACGATATTGGCAATGACGACCCAAGACACGAAATGCGGAATGTACGTGATCGTCTGAATGAGCTTTTTGAACTTGGTGCTGCGCACTTCGTTCAGCATTAAGGCAAGCACGACGGCGCCTACGAAGCTTGTAACGAGGTTCAGTACACTCATTACCAGCGTGTTCCTTAGCACCCGATAAAATTGCTCGTCCCGGAACAGCTCGGCGAATTTGTCGAAACCTATGAAGGAGCTCCCCATGATGCCCTTTGCAATTTTGTAATCTTGAAATGCCATAACCCATCCCCAGAGCGGGCCGTAGGAGAAAATAGCGGCGAGTACGACGAACGGCAATGCCATAACGATCAGTTGGCGCTGCCTGACGACCTTCTGAAGGAAGTTCCGTCCTTTGCTGCGATTGGCGGTCGCCGTTGCCGCTTTATTCTCTGTTTGGCTGGTCATACTTCTCATGATGCGATTCTCCTTTCTATCCTATCTGTGACAACACGATGACGACATCTGTGCTTGTGCAGCGGCTTTTTTCTTAATTATGCRGCCGCCATGGGGGACCAACAACCAGAGTAATCAGCTGTGATCGCCCCACAAACGGTAGATTCGACACCTTATTCGGCAGGTTCGCTTTGCACCAAAACGAGCACGTCTTCAGGCTGCAGCTGCATACTGCCAGGGGCAATCGAACGCTCGCAGGCAAGCTCGTAGAAGGATTGCTCCAGCACGATTGGCTGCGGAACGCCGCTGTGATTCATAACGAAGAGGACATCTCCCTCATCCGTACGGCGCCGCGTAACCTCAACGCCAGGCGGCGCTGTTATTCCGCCAATCGGCGATATTCCGGCGTCCCCAGCCGCTTGGTCCAAGAGAGCATAGAGCGTATCGCTGTCGGGATCCGTGCCGATGTAATAGGCGCGCCCGCTGCCGTAACGATTGCGGACAGCAGCCTGCTTGCCTTCCACATAGTCGTCGGCGTAATGGATCAACGACTCCGCGGACTCCGACTCCAGCTCGATCACATCGAACCAAGTGCTTCCTTGGCCCTGTCCTATTGGGGAGACGTTGTCACTTCGCAACAGCGCTCGCCGCTCGTTAGGCCGCAACGTTCCGTAATCCGTAACGCGAATACCGGCAAGCTCTCTGTACACGCCTGGCAATGGTTTATCGTCCATACGGTTGTTCCACAGCTTCGAGCCGGCGCGATAGTCGAGCACGGCCGTACCTCCGGCGCAAACATAAGCGTATAGCTTCGTTACAATATCGGGCCTGGCCATCATATAATGAGGCAGCACGATAAGCTTATAGCGGCTGAAATCCACTTCATCCGAGACGATGTCCACCGGCATACGATTGTCGTAGAAATAGCGATAATAGGAGTACAAATGATTCATATAGCTGTAGCCCGGCAGCAGCGGCTGGATTTCAGTTGCCCATTCGTTGTCGAAGGAACGGATAATGGCTGCCTCTGCCCCTGAGCCGCTTCCGAGCAGCTTAGGCATAATCCGGTGCAGCTCCGCGCCTGTCTGCTTGACCTCCTCGTAGCGTCTTCCGGTCAAGCCGTCATGCTGGAGGATGCCGTGCCAGAATTGTTCCGCGCCGAACAAACAGGTGCGCCAGCGGAAATAGACGATAGCGTCCGCGCCGTGAGCGACGGATTGGTACGTCCATCTTCGCAGCTCGCCCGGCTTCGGCGTTTGGAACAAAATATCGCCGCCCGGAGGGCCGGCTTGATGTTCCATTACCCAGAACGGTTCGTTGCGCAGGCCGCGGGTCATATCATGCTGGGCAGCCGCCTTGCTCGGATCCGTCGCCTCGCTGAAATGCAGATTCGGATAATTGTCCCACGAAACAAAATCCAGCTCTTCCGACAGCTTGTACCCGTCGATCTCGTTGAACGAGCCCATCATGTTATGGGTTATTGGTTGATTAGGCGCCAGCCGCTTCAAAATATCGAGCTGCAATTTCTGGAACTTCACGACCGAATCAGAGGCGAAGCGGCGATAATCGAGCACGAGTCCCGGATTATGCAGATGGAAAGGCGCATAACCCGGCAGCGTCACTTCATGCCATTCGTTGTACGTCTGACTCCAGAACACCGTCCCCCAGTTTTCGTTCATCGCGTCGATATCGCCTTCATATTTCCGCTCCAGCCAGCGATGGAACGCCGTCTTGCAATTGCCGCAATAGCAGCSAGCCGTTTCGTTGCAGCCAAATTCATTATCGATCTGCCAGCCGATGACGTTCGGATGGTTCGCATAACGCTCGGCCATCCGCCTCGTTATATCCTGCGCATAGCAATGATAGGTTTCGTTGTTGAAGCAGTAATGTCTGCGGTTGCCGAAACCTCTGACATCGCCTTTATAATCCTGCATATAAATGTCGGGATGCTTATCCATCAGCCACTTGGGCGGCGTGGCGGTAGGCGTACCGAGAATAACGCTAATGCCTCCGGATTCAAGTACGGCGATGCTCCGATCGAGCCACTCGAAGTCATACATGCCTTCTCTCCGCTCAAACTTAGACCAAGCGAATTCACCGATTCGCACGACATTAAGTCCCGCTTCGCGCATCAGCCGCGCGTCGAGCGGCCATCGCTCCTCGGGCCAATGCTCCGGGTAGTAACAGGCTCCAAACCTCACTTCAGTCACTTCCTTCACGTAGTGGTTGCTTCTATTATCCCGCCTGAGCGAGACACGAGACACCCGTCAACGAAGCTGGGATTACAGGAGAAAACAGATATGATTGCTTTGCGCGCAACGACAAATAACCCCATTCTGGAAGAATGGGGTTATTTGTTTCTCATCGCTTTCGTCGGGCGTGTTGACTATACTTTCTGCAACGGGAGTCTTCTAATGCGCTAATACGAGCCTATTAGTTGCAGATTGTGCAATGAAGGGCAACAAAGCGCATAAAGCCCGCAAATCTGTTAAAATAGTAAAACGATGACACTTTAGCGGAGGGAGTTTCTCCATGTTGCTCAATGACCATAACGAGGACCAGCATCACTTGATGGCCCATTCCATAGTTTTGAAAGCCGATTGCGAGAGCTGCTTCGGTCTATGCTGCGTATCGCTTCCGTTCTCGGCTTCGATCGATTTCGGGATGGACAAGAGCGCCGGACAGGCTTGTCCGAGCCTGCGCGAAGACTTTCGTTGCGGCGTTCACAGGACGCTCAGGCAGACAGGATTCAGAGGATGTACGGTATACGACTGCTTCGGTGCCGGCCAAAAGGTGTCCCAAATCACTTACGGCGGAGTCAGTTGGCGCAATGCGCCGGCTACGGCGAAGCAAATGTACGAGGTGTTCCCGGTCATGTGGCAGCTTCACGAGCTCCTCTGGTACTTGGCGGAGGCACTGCGCCTGCAGAGCAACGACAGTGTCCTCCAGCGCTCGCTCCTTTCCGCGTTCGAAGAAACGGAACGGCTTACGTATATGGCGCCAAACGATGTGTTAGCGATCGATATCCCGAAGCATCGGGCAGACGTGAACGTACTGCTGCTCCAAGTCAGCGAGCAAGTACGGGCGCATGCGCTGCGCAAGTGCAAGACGCCGCCCAAGCATCCTAAGAAAGCGGGACGCGGTGCCGACCTCATGGGAGCGAAGCTCAGAGGCGCGGATCTAAGAGCCGCCAACCTGCGGGGTGCTTACCTCATTGCGGCTGACCTTCGGGACGCGGATCTGAGAGCGGCCGACCTCATCGGCGCCGACCTCCGCGATACCGATATTCGCGGCACAGACTTGTCCCAGACCCTTTTCCTAACGCAGGCCCAGATGAATGCAGCGAGGGGCGACGCCTATACGAAAATCCCTGCGACGCTTGCAACTCCTAGCCACTGGTTTGCCGCTTCAGAATGAGAGGCCTAGCTCGTTATACGCCTTAATCGCCCTCTTCGGAGCGATGCTGCTCCAAGCCTTGACGAGCAGCCCTTTCACCTCGCGCGGATCCGCATTTGTCATATGAATGTGCATATAGTTCATGTTCGAGAACGATTCAGGTATGGAATAGGCTGCGGAATCCATGTCTGTGTAGATGATGCGATCCTCTCCCGTTGTTTTCACCGTTAGCGTTACGCCGTCTTCCTGAACGACCGCAAAAATTTTGCTGCCGATCCGGTAAGACGGCTTTCCCCAATGCTCCATCTCGTGCGCCTCGGGTAAAGCTAGCGCAAAGCTTTGAACCTCTTGTTTGGTTATCACGGCAGCACCCACCTCCATCTTAATGAACGCCTCTAGCTCCAGTATAAACGAATCGGAAAGACCATATAACGCTACTTTTCATAGCTTAGACGAGAGCGTTAAGAAGGCGAACAACAGCGTCGATTACCGACTGCGGTTTATGAATCTGTATCGCATGCCAGCTATCTTCCACAATCGTATGCTGTGTTTCTTTCGACAATTGAAGCAGTACTTTCTGCCCCTCCAGCCATTCCTCAGTCTGATTGGCAGCCGTCAGCACGGCTATCGGCATATCTGCTCGCAAAGGCCGTGACCGGACAAGCTGAGCAGCGCTTTCCTCAACCTCGTCCGGATATTCAGCCGCGAACATACGCATGATCATCCCCCCGTACGAATGCCCTACGAGCAAATAGGGAGGGGTCAGCTTCAGCTCACTCAGCAGTCCACGCAAATCCTCTACATAATGCTTGCAAGTCGGCCTCTCCAGTGTACCTGTACTCCAGCCGAAGCCGGCACGGTCATACGACAATACCTTGGTGTAGGTAGACAGCTTAGGCTGAACGAGCGACCAATCCAAGGCGCAGCCGCCCATGCCCGCTTCCAACACCACGGTAGGGCAAGCTGGATTGCTCTTTCCGCTTACGATCGCATGCAAGCTGCGAGGACCGACTCGAACAAGCTCACCCTGCGGCTTATGCTTATCTCCCTCATATTGCGACAAAGCCGCCTGCATGAACGTAAGCGGGAAACCGATAACCGATATGGCCGCACGCAGCATTTGATTGCCGATAGGTATCCCCATTCGTCCTATCACCTCGATCCGATTGGTTTGTAGTCCCATCATAACGGCGCGGAGCTGGTCAAAAAAGAGAAATTGCTTCACGGTAAATTTCCTGTTTTGTGAGCGGATAACTCACAAAGCGGCAACCGGGTTCATCGCACCCGATCCGCTTATATGGGCGCTTGTAAGCCATGCGGCTCGGTTGCAAGCATAGGCCTGCACGTTTCAAATGTTTCGTAATCGGGTACGGTTACTTTAAAAAGCCGGAGGGGATTGCATGACCAAGCTGAACGATTTCAACCGATATTGCATTTCCATCATTCTCTTTCTGGTCATTGTTTATTTGGGTGCCAAGGTCAACTTCATATTCAAGCCAATCGTATCGTTGATTACCGTCATTACGATCCCGCTTATGCTGTCCGTTTTCTTTTATTATTTGCTACGGCCGCTCGTTAACCAAATGGAACGCTACAAAATAAAACGCCCGCTGGCGATCTTGCTTATCTATGCGGCAATCGCGCTTATGTTCGTTGTATTCGGCATTCTCGTGTGGCCTCCGCTGCGAACCCAATTAACGATGCTCGTCGACAATGCGCCGAGTCTGTTCGATACGCTTAACGAGCAAGCCAAGGAGCTGGAAAGAAACGAGCTGTGGTCCCGATTCATCCCTGATGATCGGAGCCCGCTCAGCGCATTCACGCAATATTTGAACAAAGGTTATACGTTCGTGAGCAATTACATAACCGGCATGTTTGCCCTGTTTTCGAATATAGCCATTATTCTCATCATCTTCCCGATCATTCTGTTCTATATGCTGAAAGAAGGGGACCGTTTCGGCCGAGCCGTCATCACCGGCTTTCCGCTTCGGTTCCGCAAGGATGCCGCTGAGGTCGTATCCAATATTGACGAAGCGCTGAGCAGCTTTATCGTCGGGAAGGTGATCATTAATCTCTCGCTTGGCGTGCTCATGTATATCGGATTTCTGATCATTGATTTGCCCTATGCGCTTTTGCTGACGGTCGTAGCGGTCATTTTGAATTTCATTCCGTTTATCGGTTCGTTCCTATCCTCGATCCCGATCGTCATCATCGCCTTTATCGAATCGCCGACAACCGCAATCTGGTCGGTCGTCATCATTACCGCGGCGCAACAAATTCAGGATAATCTGATTGCGCCCTACGTGTACGGCAGGCAGCTCGACATTCATCCGCTGACGACGATCATCCTCGTCCTTATCGGCGGCGATTTGGCCGGCATCATCGGCATTCTGATCATTATCCCGGTTTATATGATCATTAAGATTATCACGACCAAAGCGTATCAGCTGTTTTTCCGAAAAAAATGGGAGGAGGCGTAAGCCCACTCCCATCCTTCCTATCTATTGTTACTCTGCGCTGTCAGCGAATACGACCATATAGTTGCCCATTGCGGCGAATTGGGCCGTTTCCAGCTTGTCCGGCGCGCTCTCTTGCAGCGCCGATCCGATCGCCGAGTAGAAGGCGTCTTCATCGTAGTCGCCCGTATAACGAATGACAACGATCGAATCGCCTGCCGCCAGCTTGCCAACTAGAATCTTTTTGTAATCATCCAGCGTGCTTGCTTCCAGCTTGTTCACTACGTAATAATCGTTGGAATTGTCTTTGCCGTAGAACTGCTCGATTTCCGTGTTCACCCAGTATTCGTCGGAAACAATCGAGTTAACGGCAACGGCCGAATCGTCGTTGGAGTTGTACAGCAAGCGGAAGCCTAGGCTGCTGTCGCTATCGTTATTCGTAACGTCGACATGCAGCCACTCGTCGCCGATCTTCACCTTGTTCCATGCATGGRGAACGCCGTTCGCATCTCCGGTTACGACAATCGACTCCAAGCCTGCGAGGTCGCTCAGAAGCTTGTACGAATAAGCATAGCTCATACATACGCCAACCTTTTTGACCATAATGCCATAGGTCGTGAACGAATCGTCGAATTGCTCGTCCAGGTCGCCCTGAAAGTCGTTCGCCTCGGCTGCTTTCAGCGCCGCGTCGTCGTATTTGGTGTTGTCCGCCAAGTAACGGTAGATCGCTTCGCGTTTCTCCTCGTCGGACATGCCCTCCTTAATGATGTCGGCTACGATCTTCGAAGCTTCGTTTACGATCTCTTCCTGCTGTTTCTTGATTTCCTCCGGGTTGTCATTGTATCGAACGCCAAGCGTTAATTTCTTGTAGTCATACCCCCAAGCATCGATGCCGATAATGAGCGGGTTCTGGTACATCACCTCGAGAAGCGTGTCCGTAATCGTCTCGAAATTCTGCGCCTCCGGGAACGCTCTTAGCGAGATCGCTTCGTTGCCTGCCAGCAAGTTGATGGCAAGATACGTCTCGAATGCCGTATCCGCGTTGATCGGAACGTCTTCCGGTACGGMGGGCAGCTCGTCGTTATTCGCTTCTTCGACGATCTTCTCCGTATTGCTCTTCTGGTCCTCGACAAGCGAGTCGGATGTTTCCGATGGCGCCTGCGAGCCCGTATCGATTATCGTCGGCACGTCCGGCGCCGGTACGTAGTCCGTCTCGTTCTCTGGATCCATCCGGGCAGAGGTCGTGTTCTCCTGATCGGCGCCGCCAAGCGCAGCAAGCTCATCCTTCGTAATATTAGAAATCGTGGCGTCACCTTTAAGGGCCGTTCCTTGAATGTTGTACGGAATGACGGCATCGTCGAACATGTCCGGCACGATGCCGTCGGTATGGTAAATAACGTTGTAATCCTTCTCCGATCCGTCGATCATCTTCACTTTCGTCTTTTTCGGCAGTTGGTCGACGTTGTCCACGAGCTTGAAGGAATCGTCAACAAGCTGGCTCGGAAGCTGTCCGCCGAGCTTCGCGCTGGATACGTAGTTGCTTGCCAGCGATTCCTTGCCGTCCTTCACCGCCGTGATGAAGTAGTCGCCGCTAACGAGCACGTTCTGCTCGTATATGATTTGTTTGTCGCCAAAATATCCGAGCCCGTTGTCGCCATCGTTCGTCCAATCCATAAAGGACGTATCCTTCACCGTCGCCTGTATGAACGGATACAAGGAATCATATCCCGTTTCGGCAGCGCTGATCGGCGTATTGGTGAAATTCTCGAGATCATCCGGCTTCTCGATCTGATAGATGTTGTAGCTGTCGGCGCCTTCCACGGCATTCCATACGAGCTTTAGACGTCCGTCCGACAAAATCTCATGATGCAGCGTGGGCGTTGCGACCTCAGTCTTGATCGTGAACGGAATAATGATCGGCGTCTCCAGCTCGGTTGGCTCGGTCGCATCCATATCAAAGTTGATCTTGATATAGTAGATCGGCGCGCTGCCCCAATCCAGACCTTTCGGATTCGAATCCAATGCCAGAACGCCGTTAATTGGCTCTACTCGGGCGACCGTCTTGCCGTCCTCCGTTTCTTCCAGCGCTACCAATGCGCTGATCTTGCTTGCATCGAGCGCCTTAATATCGGTATGGACCGATATGATCTTTTGGTCCTCGTCCACATAGCCGGTTGGCGTAAGCGAAGACAGATTCGTCTGGAACCGAAACGTAAATATCTCGTCCTGCTTTACATTGTACAAAGGCATAATTGCTTTATCCTGCGAGGAACCGAACTTCTGCTTCAATTCCTTTACCGTACCGCCCTGGAACGGCGTATCGTCCTTCTGCTGTTCAACCTTCGCCGTATCTCCTTCGTTGTTGGCATCCTCTGCGCCGTTGCCTCCGAAACAGCCGGTCAGCACAAGCAGGCAAGCCAGAACTAACAAGGAAAGCTTCTTCATCCCAAATACACCTCTGCTTTGCATTTTTTCATTTCCTTACATTCCAAATGATTCCTATATAAACTCTAGCATAATTTACCTAGTATTTGAACGGGAAAAGACAAAAAACGCGATAATTCGCTAGATTTCTAGTGACCATTGGCGCAAGAGGAGCCTTTTTTTCCAGTAAAAAAGCCATAGGGAACAAAGAAGAAATTCCATTCTTCTTTATTCCCTATGGCTTTATTTCATTAGCCCAGCAGACTTGCTAACCTGTCATCCGTTACCGTTATTCCTGTCCGCGGGACATGCGAGAGCTGGAAATACGGGATCAGCTCGCTGGCACGAACGGGTTCGGGATTGTCGATGAGGCCGCTGACCGAAGCCAGCCAGCCGACGACTTTCTCCGGCGCCGTGCCGGACTCGCGCAGCGCGGCGAGCGAGATGCTTCCGTGGCGCTTGGCGAGCCGCTTGCCGTCCGTGCCGAACAGCAGCGGCACGTGGGCGAAGCGCGGAGGCTGCAGACCGAGCGCCTCGTAGAGCTGAAGCTGCCGCGGCGTCGAATCGAGCAGATCCGCGCCGCGGAGCACGTCGGTGATGCCCATCTCGGCATCGTCGACGACGACCGCGAGCTGATAGCTGAACAGGCCGTCGGCCCGCTTCACGATGAAGTCGCCGCCCGCTCCAGGCGGGAAGTGCTGCGGCCCGGCGACGCCGTCTTCGAAGCCGACCGGTTGCTCGTCAACGGCGAAGCGCAGCGAAGGCTGCTTGAGCAGCCCGCGCTCGGCCCGCTGCGCCGGTGAAAGGCAGCGGCATGTGCCGGGATAGGCCGGCCCCTCGCTGCCAAGACCGTGCGGCGCGCTGGCAACCGCGGCCAGCTCGGCACGGCTGCAGAAGCAGGGATATAACCTCCCTGCTTCCTCCAGCTTGGCGAGCGCCGCCTCGTACATGGCGAGGCGCTCGCTCTGCGTATAAGGACGGTGCGGCCCGCCGACATCGGGCCCCTCGTCCCAGTCCAGGCCGAGCCAGCGCAGGTCCTTCAGCGCAAGCTCGGCCAGTTCTGCCCGCGAACGGGACGTATCGACGTCCTCCATTCGCATAACGAATGTGCCGCCTGCGCTCCGAACTTGCAGCCAGGAGAGCAAAGCGGTTCTTGCATTTCCGATATGCATCAGCCCCGATGGGGTCGGGGCGAATCGTCCTCTCATGGCGGCCTTAAGCCTCCTTGCCTATGTATGCAAAAATGAGCAGGAGGCAAGCTCCTGCTCAAACATGTGTAATATAAATGGCGGAGCTGACGGGATTCGAACCCGCGGTCTCCTGCGTGACAGGCAGGCATGTTAGGCCTCTACACCACAGCTCCGCGTAACAAGACAAGTAGTATCTTATCATGGTGGCGGTCGGTAATGCAACCTTTTTTTTCGCGGCTAATTATTAACCCCTATCAACAGTTAGCCCGTTTGAGCTTTTCGATTACAATAGCGAACCGTAAACATCTTATTTGCTCGTTTTCCTCTGATCGTCATCCTTAACGAATCTAGAAACTCTTATTCGCCTCTGTTCCTTGCATACGAGTGCCATCTCGGTAAAATAGCCACTCCTAGATTCGTTACAAACCGAATACCCTCTCGAATTCAATAATAAGCGTTTCTGAGTTCCTTAGATCCTCCAATTTTACCGCCATAATCCCCCATACAGAAGAGAGGCTGTCATTAAACAATCCAGTATATCGGAATCATGAGCACGGAGGTAATGATCCCGGCCGCTGCCATGGAAAATCCGCTGACGCCGCCCAACGACTCGGATTCCGCGATCATTCGCGCGGTGCCAATGCCGTGCGCGCTAGCGCCCACCGCTGTGCCGAGCGGTATATCGCCGCGAATGCCGCATAACCGCAGCACGGCCGGACCTGTCACGCTTCCGACGAGGCCGGTCAGCACGGAGAAGGACGCGCTAAGCTCAGGAATGCCGCCTGCCTTTCTTGCGATTTCCATCGCGATCGGTGCCGATACCGACTTCGACAGCATCGACCGGATCAATTCCTCGGGGCTCCCCGTCAGCGACAGAAGGAGCGCGGTGAAAGCCACCGATAGGAGCGAGCCTGCCGTGATACCGGCGAGCACGGGGAGCAGCGCCTCCTTGATTCGGCGGGCATTCTTATAGAGCGGAACGGCCAAAGCTACCGTAGCCGGTCCAAGACAATAACTTAACCAGTCGCCGCCAGACTGGTAGAAAGCAAGCGGAATTCGGCCCATTGTGAGCAGGGCAATTAACACCACCGAGGAGACAACGAGCGGGTGCATCCAGCGCCATCTTCTTCGGCAAGTAAACAAGGAGCGTGCCGACTATGCCGAACATCGGATTATTGAGCCAATGTGCGGGATTCATCAGCGGATCGCTCCTTTCTCACGCTATATTTGGTTACAACGCCGGTAACGAGCATCACAAGCCAAGTCCCCGCAACGATGCTCGTCAAGATAGGCAGCCATTGCGGAGCCATAAGCTTCGCGAACGCAAGCGTGCCAACAATCGACGGGATAAAAAACAAACCCATATGCTTCAGCGCAATCCGGCCGCAATCCTCGATCCAGGACAGCTTGATGACCTTCGCGAACAAAGCGGCTACTAATAATAGAAGACCAATTATGTTAGCTGGCAGCGGTATGTTGAGCCATTGTTTGATCCACATCCCCACCGAATAAAACAAAGTAAAGATGACCGCGCCGATCATGAGCTTCATGCAGCTACGCAAGCTCAAGGAGCAGATCCTTATGAATCTTCACTACGGCTTTCTTTATCGGCGAGCCGTCGCCCATTCCTGGACGATGGATATCGTCTGGGAAAAACACGGCGAACATGCCCGGCTGCATGGCGAGGACGACCTCATCCGGTTGAGGAGCATATAACGCATAATCGGACTTCTCGTCATACGCCTGCGTGGGCAGCACCCCTTCGCGCAGCGGCGACCAGCCGATCTGCTCCGATCCTTCTATTAAATAATGAATATCGATGAATTGCTCATGCTTCTCGGCAACCTGCTCCTCACGAGTTTTCGACTCGAATGCCATGAAGTTGACGTAGAATAGGTCTTCCTTGAACGAGACACGGCCTTCAAGCGGCTCGCCGCTTTCCACCGTTTGCTTAAGCAGCTCCAGCGCCTCCGCAATAACGGCATAACCTCCCGCGACATGCTCCTTATTCGAAGCTAATGATCCCATAATCATTGGGTTTCCTCCTCGCTAATGTACCTAACCTAATACTCGCTATATTGGATTTTTGCACTAACTTTGCTCGTTTTCGGTCAGTGATAGGGCTATACTGGATTTTTGCACTAACTTCGTGTTTAAATGTAAATTTATAGGATGTTTTTGCGAAAGTTAATGCAGATATCCAATATAGCTTTTGTAGAAGAATGAATCGCAAAAATTTATAATAGCTTAACCGCGACCGCGGCTGACGTATTTTCCCTGCTCACGATGGAATCCTGATACGTGCGTTTGAAGTATTCGATGTACAGAACATCAAGTAAATACAGCTGAGACAGCTTCGCTGACAATGAACCGCCCTGAAGCGGACCTTCGTTGGCCCCGCAGAGCAGCGTGATATCCGAATAAGCGGTAAGCGGCGACTTAACGAACCGGGTAATGACGATTACCGCCGCTCCCCGCTCCGTCGCCTTGCGTGCGACTTCGATCGAATCCTTCGTTGAACCGGAATAAGAGATAATAACCGCCACGTCCTTATCCGTCATAAGCGAGGCCGACATAACCTGCTGATGGGAATCGAAGGCGCATACCGTCTTGTTCGTAATGCGCATGAACTTGTTGTTCGCTTCTAACGCAGTCATTAAGGATGATCCGACGCCGAAAAAATGAATCCTGTTCGCCTCGATCAATAGTTCGATCGCATTGCCTATTTCCGTGAACTCGATTCGCTTGTACGTTTCATTCAGCGCGTTCATATTGCTGGCTAGTGCCTTGGACGCTACCTCCTCAAGCGAATCGTGCATCAGCACTTGATCCGAGAGCTGCGGGATTTCGTTGTCGACCGATGTGCTATGCGCAAGGTCGATTTTGAACTCCTGATAGCCCTTGAAGCTGATCGACTTGCAGAAGCGAAAAATGCTCGATTCGCCTACGCCGCATGCATCGGCCAGATCGGTTATCGACATGTAGACGACTTCCTTGGCATGCTCAAGAATGTAGTCGGCGACTTTTTTCTCCGTATTCGTGAAGCGGTTATAGCTCGATTGAATCGTCGAAAAGATACTGATCGCGCGCAATTTGCTCCCTCCTAACACTAACTTACATACAAAGATGCGGCTCCCAGAACGCCGGCTTTATTGCCAAGCTGCGCGGGCAGGATGCGGACGCCTCTAAAGCTCGACATCACGAGTTCCTTCGTTCTGGCCTCCACCTGCCGTACTAGCTCGAGCTGCTCCATAACGCCGCCGCCAACGACAATCGCAGCGGGATTGAATACGTGGATTAAGGACGCAAGGCCGATGCTGACTTCGTCGATCCAACCGCTCAGCAGCTGCGCCAGCCTGTCATCGCCATTATTGACTTTGCTGAAAATCGTTCTGCCGTCCACGCAATCGGGATCGACCTGCTGCGCCAGATTGACGAGCGCCGTCGTCGAGGCGAATCGCTCGTAATAGGGCATCATACCCGCAGAGCTGGCAGGTGCATCCGAAAGCGGATGCGTGAACATATGCCCGAATTCCGCTGCTACGCCATCCGCGCCTTTGTATAGCCGCCCCCCGATCACGATCGCGCCGCCGATGCCGGTGCCGAAAGTAAGGCAAAGAAAATGCGGGTAAGACTTGCCTGCACCGAAGCAGGCTTCTCCGAGCGCCGCCGCATTGACATCGTTCTCCACCTTGACCGGAACGCCGAACCGTTCGCCGACGATTTTCGCAACCTGCATGCCTGTATAATGAGGAATGTTGGCGTTCGCGTAAACGATATAACCTTCCTCGGCGTTCACTTGCCCTGCCGTGCTGATCGCGATACGGTCATAACCCTCATATGCCGCCATATGCTCCATCAATCGCTGAACGACATGCGGACCGCCTTTGCCGCTCTCGGTCGCATATTCGTTGAACCTCTCGATATGCCCCGTCTCGTCGCAAAGGCATAGCTTCGTATTCGTTCCGCCAATATCCGCAGCTAAAATCTTCATCGTCTTCTACTCCATCGCTTTCATAAAGCGTTTCGTAATATCCATCGGCCTCGTAATCGCGGAGCCTACGACCGCCGAGTATACGCCGATATCAACCATCCGGTGCAATTCCTCCGGCGTAGAGATGCCTCCTTCGGCAATAACCGGAACGGACAACGCTTTAACCAGCTTCTCGGCTAATTCAAAGTCGGGAAGCGACTTTCCTTGCGTCGCTGCCGTATAGCCGCTTAGCGTCGTGCCGACGCAGTCGAAGCCAAGCTCCGCCGCCTTCACGCCTTCCTCGAACGTGGAGCAGTCGGCCATAAACAGCTGATTCGGATATTTCGCCCGGATTTGCGGGAACAGCTCCTCGATCGTCGAGCCGTCCGGTCTTACGCGATCCGTCGCGTCCATCGCAATAATGTCGACGCCTTCCTCGCACAGCGCATCAACCTCGGCCATTGTAGGCGTAATAAATACCGGCGAGCCTTCATACACCTGCTTGATAATGCCGATGATCGGCAGACCGACGCGCGTCTTGATTTCCTTAATATCTTCCACGCTGTTCGACCGGATGCCTGACGCCCCGCCAAGAAATGCCGCGTACGCCATTTTGCCCATAATGAAAGGACTGTGAAGCGGTTCCTCCGGCAGCGCCTGGCAGGACACGACCAGCTTGCCTTGAATTTGTTCCAATAGAGGGTTCTTAGTCATAAGTTGCATCTCCATCTATATTCGATTTAAGTGCTATTCTTTCACTGCGCCTGCCGTAGCTCCGGACGTAAAGTACCGCTGGAACAACACGAAGATAAGCAGCATCGGAATGGCAGCCACGGAAGCGCCGGCCATCTTGTATGCGAAGTTAGGATTCAAATCCTGCATCAGCGTCGCCGTGCCGACCATGAGCGTCTTCATGTTCTTCTCTTGGCCGATGACGAGCTGCCACAGGTAGTCGTTCCAAATTTGTACGAAATTCAGTATAAACAGAGCGCCGATGCCCGGTTTGACGATAGGCAGCATAATTTGCATGAACACCCGCCACTCGCCGGCCCCGTCGATCTTGGCTGCTTCCCGCAGCGCGTCGGGCGTGCTGTCGAAAAATCCTTTGAGCAGGAAGACGCCGAAGGCGCCGGCCACGTTCGGCCAGATCATGCCGTTAAAGCTGTTGACCATGCCGAAATCCTGAATGATTCGGAACAGCGGGACGATCATAATTTCCTTCGGAATCATTAAGCTGGAAATGAAAATAATAAAGATAGTCGTCCGGCCTTTAAAATTGATTTTCGAAAAGGCGTAAGCGGCCATCGACCCGACGGCAATGACGAGCAGCGTCGTAGCGCCCGCCGTGAAAATACTGTTGAACGTCCATCTTAACGCCGGCTGATTCTGAAAAATATCGGTGTAATTGGCAAATGTAACGGAAGTCGGCCACCAATCCGGCGGCATCTTCACGACGTCCGAGCTGTTCTTGAGCGAGCTTGTAATGAGCCAATATAAAGGGAATAAGCTGACAATGGCAAAGACGGTGACGACTATATTCGATACCAAGTCGAACATTTCTATTTTCTTCGTTTTTTTCGTTTGCGTCATCATGTATCGACTCCTCGCTTCTACTTCTGCTTCATCATGGCTCTAAGCTGCGGAACGGACAGCAGCAGGGTGATGGCGAACATAATAACGCCGACCGCGGAAGCTATGCCAAGCTGGTTGTACTTGAAGGCGTTGTTGTACAGGTAATACATCAGGGTGACCGAAGCGTTGTTCGGACCGCCGCCCGTTAAGAGCTGGATGACGACGAAAATTTTCAGCACCGCAATGATGTTAACGATCGTGATATAGATTGTCGTCGGCTGAACCGACGGAATCAATATTTTCATAATGACCTGCCAGCGGCTCGCTCCGTCTACCTCGGCGGCTTCGAAAAGATCCTTCGACACGCCGATCATCGAGGCGATATACAGAATGATCGCTTGGCCGACGTTGCCCGCGAACGTAACGAAGATGATGACGGGCAGCACCGTCTGCGGATTGCCGAGGAGATTAATATTGCCCATGCCCGCCTCGCGCGTCAAATACGAGATGAGCCCGTTGGCCGGGTTCAGCAAGAAGCTCCAGACCATACTCATGACAACCATGGAGACCATGACCGGTATATAATAACTTCCCCGTATGAAGGAAACGTACTTAGCGTTTTTATCGAAAATGGCGGATGCGACGAACAAGGCGAAGCCTACCGTCAGCAAGACGATGAAGAGGACGAACACGACCGTATTGATTAACGCTTTGAAGAAGACGGGATCGCTGAACAACGTCGCGTAGTTGTCAAATCCAACGAACGTTTCATTGTTGTAATTAATCTTGTACAAGCTAAGCCTGATGCCTTCCAATATCGGGTACACAAGAAACACAAGGAAAATCAACATTTGCGGCAAAATAAACAAATAACCGGTAAGGTTCTCTTTCACAAAACTATTCCGAATGCGCATGGTGGTTACCTTTCTGATCGGCGGCCCATCCTTGCTTGCAACGCAGGGCCGCTGATCATGTATTGTTTATTTGTCTATCGATGATCGATGATGGATGATAGGTAGATTACTGGTAAATGACCGAGTTTTCTTTGTTCGTTTGAATCACTTTATTGCCGTTCGCCACGTAATCATTGATCGCTTGCTCCGGCGTCTTCGCTCCCATAAGCAGCGCCTGCAGCTCCGGATAAAGCGCTTCGCGCAGTTGACTGTAGCCCGGAACGTTGCCGCTGAAGCTGAATACGTATTTCGAGTTCGCGTCATAAGCGGCAAAGAACGGGTTCTCGCTGCTCAGCTCTTCTACAACCGACGAGCGCACTGGAATGCCGTTTTTGGACGACTTCACTAGCTCAGCGTCGCTGGAGAAAAACTTCACGAAATCTTTCGCTACTTCCGTTTTCTTCGCGTCGTCCGATTGGAATACGCTTGCGCCTACCACGTAAGTGAACGTGAGCGGATCTCCGCCCTCAGAAGGGATGTTCGCCAATCTCATATCGAACTTAGGTGATGTGCCGTTTGCCATATTGGTTTTGATGCCGTTAAACAAGATCGGGTTCGTGAAGCTGATCGCGAGCTGCTGATTTTGGAACATCGCGTTCGCATCGTTGGACGATACCGACTCCGCGYCGGGATTCGTATAACCTGCTTCGTATATTTTTTTCAGCCATGCAGCCGCTTTGTAGCCCTTGTCGTCATTCAAGATAATGTTGCTATCCTGATCGAAGAACGAGCTTCCGAACATTCTAAGGTATGAAAGATTCCATGTGTCGCCTTGGTTATTCATTGCAAAAAGCGCCATAGGGTAAGCGTTGGAGTATTGATCCTTCGGCAGTTTCGTTTTCAGCGCCTCAAGAATTTGCTCGTATTCGGCCAATGTCCACGTCTTGATTTCGTTTTCTCCGCCGAGGAACGATTCCAGTCCAGCCGCATTGAACATGTCCGCGTTGTACACGAGCGTTCCCGGGTTGTTCTGGAACGGGTAGAAGTAAATATCGTCGCCGTACGTTACCGAGTCCCAGTAGCCTTGCGAAATGTCGCTTTTGGCAGCGTCGTCGACGATGTCCGTCAGCGGCACTAGCGCTCCGCGGTGAACGTAGTCGCCCATGGCGAACGAGCTTTCGAAGAAGACGTTCGGCGCGGTTCCGCCGTTCAGGTTAACGTTAAGCAGTTGGTCGCGCTGATCGCCGGCGATAACCTCAACCTTAACGGTCGCGTTGTATTTGTCATATTGCTTCGTGAATTTCTCTGCCGCGTATTTCATGAAGCTATCGTAATCGGCACCGTCCTCGGATGCGTCAAGCACGCCTTTCCATTGCGGGGTGAGCCAGACCGATATTTCGACCTTCTCTTTGCCGCCGCTGCCTCCCGTGCCGCCGTTCGATCCGGCATTGTTACCGTTATTGCCCGAGCATCCTGCAACGATCAATGCCATTGTCGTAAGTGCCGCAAAACATGTTGTAAGGAAACGTTTACTCTTCATCCGAATATATCTCTCCCTTAATCTGATTGATTGTTTGCGTTGCCTTGCTTAGTTGACGTGGGTTGCAATTGCCTTATCGATATCCGCTACGATGGCTTGAACGCGCTCGCCATCATTGCCGCTTAAGCCGAGCATCGGCGCTCTGACGCCGCCGATATTAACGCCTCTAGCCCGCAGCACTTCCTTGATGGCGGCATACATCGAACCGTTCAAKGAGCATAATGCGATGATGATATCGTTGATCGCGCTTTGAAGGCTTGTCGCTTCCGCGAACTTGCCTGCCTTCAGCAGTGCGTCCGCTTGCAGGAAAAGCTCCGGCATTGCGGCGTACGTGCCGCCGATTCCTCCGTCCGCTCCCATCATCCGGCCTGCGACGAATTGCTCGTCAGGACCGTTGAATACGATGATGCCTTCGCCGCCTGTTTTTTTGAACCGTTCGATATCAAGCGCCGGCATGGAGGAGTTTTTCACCCCGATGACCTTCTCGTTCTGAAGCAGCTTTTGGAATACAGCCGGTGTCAGCGTGTAACCCGTCGTCTGCGGAATGTTATAAATGATAAACGGAAGCGATGTCGCGTTCATGATGTCGTTCCAATAGTTGATGACAGCGCTGTCAGGCAGTTTGAAGTAGATCGGCGGAATCGCGGAAAGCGCATCATACCCAAGCTCTGCGGCATGCTTAGCGAGCGCGATACTGTCTCTGGTCGAAGGAGCTCCCACATGCGCGATAAGCGTCATTTTGCCTCTAAGGTGATTCGCGACGTAAGTCAGTACAGCTTTTCTCTCCTCGAGGTCCTGGTAAATACATTCTCCCGAGCTTCCCCCGACGTAGACGCCCTGCACTTTCTTGCTAAGCAGGTAGGACGCGAGTTGCTCCGTCCGATCCTTCGATACGCTGCCGTCATCGTCATAGCAGGCGTAGAAAGCGGGAATGATGCCGTGAAATTTTTGCTGGCTCACTGTAATTCCTCCTATTGTTCATAGAGTGAAGATAAGCGGCATCCGCTTGGCGCAAGGAGTGTAAATTATTTTCTTTAAGATTTTGCCCTTGAAAATAATTTCCTCCAAAACGCTGCGCGGCCCGCCCGACCTATCTCCTTCAAGCTGACAGGACCCCCATGTAAGTCCCTTGCTAACGTTGTAACACAAAAAAATCGCGCTGCGTCGCGATTCGGCGATGAGGTAAAAACAGAGCCCGACTTTGTCAAAAACGAGGGATACGGTTGGAAATGATTGCCGACGAATTGTTTATTGGCGCATAACAAAAAAAGCCTCGCCGACGCCGGCGAGGCTTTCCCTTATTGCTGTATCGCCTTCGATGCAGGCAAACGAAGGATAACCTTCGTCCCTTCTCCAAGCTTGCTGTCGATCGAGAGGCCGTATGAATCGCCGTAATAATAGCGGATGCGATCATTCACATTTTGCACCCCTATGTGCTCGCTGTCCAGTGTATCCGTCGCGGCTTCACGCAGACGCTGGCGCAGTGCCGCGAATTGCTGCTCCTCCATGCCCGCCCCATTGTCCTTGATCTCGATGCACAGCGCCTGATCGGCGACATATGCGGCAATTTCCAGCTTTCCTTGTCCGCTCATACGTTCCAAGCCGTGTACAATCGCATTCTCCACGATGGGCTGCAGCGTGAAGTGAAGCACCGGCAGCGCCTCCGTCCCGGGCTCGATCGTCTCCGAATAGGTGAATCGGTCGCCGAAGCGCATTTGCTGCACTTTGACATACAAGCGAGTATGCTCCAATTCCTCGCGCAGCGTCACGATATCTTTGCCGGTCTGGATATGGATGCGGAACAGTCTGCCCAGGAGACCAATCATTTCGCCAATATCGCGCTGACCGGCGAGTATCGCTTTCATCTGAATCGATTCGAGCGTGTTGGCGAGAAAATGGGGATTGATTTGGCTCTTGAGCGCGCCGTATTGCGCTACCTTCTGCTGGGCCATCGTCATGGAGGAGCGCTCGATATGATCCTGCAAATCCTCCACCATTTTGCGAATGCCCTTGTACAGCACGCCGAATTCGTCCTGCCGATCCGTACTCAGATCGACATCGAATTTGCCGAGGCCGACCGCTCTGACTTGCTTGCTTAACGAAATAATGGGCTTGGTAACGCGTGCGGACAACAGGAATAAGAACAGCAGCGCCGTGGCGAGCGAGCTGAACGCTACGCCGAGCAATATTTTACGAAACAACGTCGCATCCTTGGTCATATCCTGCTCGTCAATGTATTGAACGACCTTCCAGCCCGAGTAGGAAGAGGTCACGAAGTTCAAGTAAGAGGGCGTTCTGTCTATCGTTGCATAGAAATTGCCCGTATCGTTCTGAAGCGCGTTGTTCACGACGGCTGCTCCGAGATCGGTAAGCTCCTGCGTTCCGTCATCGCTCGAGGAATAAACCATCTGACCTTTATTGTCAACAATATGAAATTTCCGATTCGTATTTTCGGATAAGCTTAATATTTCGCGCAGCGAGTCGAGCCGGATGTCGACGAGAATGACCGCGAGGTTCTCCCTCGTTCCCGTCTTGTTGATGACCCGGGCAATCGAGATGACAGATTCCTGCGAATCGATGCGCTGGAACGGGGCATGCGTGCCGAACAGCACTGCCTTGCCTTTGGACTCAAGCGTTTGCTTATACCATTCCTGCTCATAGAAATGCTCGGCATTATAGTCGGTTTGATTGAAGTCGGCGGAATAAAACACGCGGTTGCCCGCAAAAACCTGCACACTATCGACGTTCTTGATCGTCAGCTCGATCCGGCTAATGAACTGCTCTACTACGCTGCCGTACTTAATGCTGATATCGCTTGGATCGGGGTCTTGGTTTTCGGACCAGTGGGTTAGCGAGCTTTGGAGCTGGCTGTCGAGCTGAGCGGTGAGCGTGCCCGTCTCGATGCTTTGCAAATATTGATCGATGTTAAAGGACAAATTGTTAAGAATAAGATTGGCGCTGTTCTGATATTCGTTCTTAACCGTCTGCAGCGAGAAAAAATAGAGGATGCCCGACATCACCGTAAGCGGAAGCGTAATGATGCAGATCATCAAGACGAATATTTGATGGTTCACATGCTTCATCTGGAACAAGCGGGATAATCGTTTGAAGCCGCCCATAATGACCACAACCCTCATGTTTATGAATTCCTTAACGCCCATTGTACAGTTCAAACGCCCGCAATGCTAATATAGATTACAACCGTTCATGTAGTAAGAGAAACTGCTATAGATGGTAAAAAACGAGACGTCCAATGTCAAAATCGAGGGATTTTGAGTCTTTTTCATATCGACTATGCTTAATGGCAAGGAATGAATCCGCTTCACTTGTTCATTCTAAATAATGGCAGGGGGAATTTGAATGGCAGCACCAACAAAGAAGGCAACACTTTTGATCACCATCATGCTCGTGATGCTTTTGGCAGCCTGCAGTTCCAACAACAATGGATCCGACACCAAGACAACGGCAGAACCGAATGCAACCAGTACCGCAGCGCCTAGCAGCGCCGAACCGCCAGCCGCTGAGCCGGTAGAGATTACGTGGTGGAACTTTCCCAACTTCCAAGCGCTCGACGGTGAGGTTGGCAAATACGAGAAACAAATCATCGCGGCTTTCAACGAGAAGCACCCCGAAATCAAAGTAAATCTCGAGATGATTACGTTTGACGGCGGACCTGAGAAGCTGAATGTCGCGATCGCGTCCAACTCCGCGCCGGATGTCATTTACGACGCCCCGGGCCGTGTAATCGACTGGGGCAAAAAAGGACTGCTCGCGCCGCTCGACGACATGATTACAGACGAAGTGCGCGGCGATATATCCGAAGCATTCTGGAAACAATCCATGGTCGGCGACAAAACGGTTATGTACCCGATTAATACCGCTCCATTCTCGATGGCCGTGAACAAGACGGTATTCGAGAAAATCGGCGCTCTCGATCTGCTCCCGCTGGACAGACCTGACCGCGTCTGGAGCTTCGACGAATACAAAGCGGCGCTTCAAGCCGTTAAGGAGAAAGCGCCTGACATCATCCCGTCCGTCTTCTTCGCGAAGTCTCAAGCCGGCGACCAAGGCACTAGGGCATATATCGCTAACCTTGGTTTATCCAGCTTCCTCAATGATGRCAATAGCGCTGTCGCGATCAATACCGATGCTGCCGGTGCTGCGCTCGATTGGATCGCCCAGGCTCAGAAGGACAAGCTGATCATTTCCGGCTCGGCTGCGCTTGCGGCATCGGACGTCAATGATTTGTTCCTGCAAGGTAAGGTAGCGTTCTCGATTAACTATTCGGCTGTATTGAAAGCGCAGAATGCAACGCTTAAGAAAGCCGAGTTCGAAGAAGTGCTGCTGCCGTTCCCTACGCTCGATGGTTCCGCACCTAAGCTTGAGCCTTACCTCGGCGGCATGGCGATCTTCAACAACGATAATGAAGCGAAAATTCAAGCTGCGAAAACGTTAATCGACTTCATCGCGAACGATGAAGTGTACGGCAAGAAGAACCTGATCCAAACCGGCGGCTTGTCCGTCCGCAATTCGATCACGGGTCTGTACGACGATCCTGAATACGCCTATGCGGAGGTTGCCCGCAAATTCATCACCGCTCCGCCGACGATCGCGGACGGCTACGCCGAGATTCGCACGCACTGGTTCCCTGCGCTGCAAAGCGTTCTATTAGGACAAGCGACAGGCAAAGAAGCGCTTGACGACTTCGCTTCCAAAGCGAATGAAGCGATCACCAAAGCCAAGTCCGAATTGAAGTAAATAACGATGCGTTCCCGGGAGCAGCGCACGCCATGTGCGCTGCTCCCTTTCTATCACGAGGTAAGGAGAGATCACACATGTTCGCAGCGGTCCTGAAATCCAAACGTCTCGTATGGCGCGAATGGCTAGTCAGCTATTTGTTCCTGCTTCCGGCAATGGCCTTCTTCCTTCTATTCGTCGCTTACCCGATGCTGAAGGGCATCTATATCAGCATGTTCGACTACACGCTGAACCGGTTCGAGTTCATCGGGTTTGGCAATTATACAGAATTATTCCAAGATAAGACGTTCCTGAAAGCGATGAAAAACACGATTCTCATCGTATTGATCACCGTTCCTGTCGTCATCGCATTCTCGATCTTCGTGGCCAATACGATCTATACCAAAAGCGAATTCACGCGCTCGATCTTCCGCGGCGTCTTCTACTTGCCGGCCGTCTCCTCGGTCGTCAGCATCACCGTCGTATGGGCGTCCATCTACGATCCGAACTACGGCATCCTGAATTTCATTACAAGCCTGTTCGGCGCGGAGCCCATTGCCTGGTTAGGCGATCTAAGAACGGCGTTGTACGCAATTATCGCCGTATTAGTCACGACATCGGTCGGCCAGCCGATCATTCTGTACGTTGCCGCGCTTGGCAACATCCCGACTTCGTATATCGAAGCCGCTCAGATCGACCGGGCAACTCCGGGACAGATTTTCCGCAAAATCGTATGGCCGATGCTTATGCCGACCAACCTGTACATTATCGTCATTACGACGATCAATACGTTCCAAACGTTCGCCATCGTTCAGTTGCTTACCGCTGGCGGCCCGCTTTATGCCACATCGACCGTTATGTACGGCGTATACGAGAAGGCGTTCATGCTCGGTTCGTTCGGCATCGCTTCGGCGATGGGGATGATCTTGGCTGTCGTCATCGGCATCATCTCGATCCTGCAATTCAAATTTCTAGGCAGCGATGTCGAGTACTAGGAGGCCAGACGCAAATGAAAACTTACGAACACATGCCTTATAGCCCAAGCATCGGCAACGCAAGCAAAAAACCGAAGTGGCTCGCCAAGCTGACGCCGGGCTATCTGTTATCGCATATCCTCCTGATCGTTCTGTCGCTATTCTTTATTTTCCCGTTTTACTGGATCGTAACCGGCGCGTTCAAGGTGCAGAATGTGGCGGTAGCCATACCGCCCGAATGGTTTCCGCTTGAGCCGACCTTGGACAATTTCGTAAGCTTGTTCAAAAATCCTGTGTGGCGCTGGACGTTCAACAGCTTCTTCATCGCGGCGGCGGAAATGGTAGGCATATGTATCGTTGCCTCTATGGCCGGTTATGTGCTGGCGAAGAAACGTTTTCCCGGACGGGCGATCATCTTCACCTTATTCGTCGCCGCTATGGCGCTTCCGAAGCAGGTCATTCTCGTTCCGCTCTTTACGATGATTGCCGATTTCGGCTGGATCGATCATTACAAATCGCTTATCCTGCCGGCGATCGGCTGGCCCTTCGGCATCTTCCTGGTTAAGCAGTTCGCGCAGACGCTGCCCGGCGAGCTGCTGGAGGCGGCGAAGATGGACGGCTGCTCCGAGCTGCGGCTCTATTACAGCATCGTTCTTCCGCTGCTGAAGCCGGCTTTAGGCGCACTCGCGATCTTCACGTTCATCAATGCTTGGAATGACTACTTCAGCCAGCTCATTATGATTCGTTCCACGCCTATGATGACGCTGCCGCTTGGCGTTGCTACACTCAAAGGTGAATATACGACGCCGTACGGCGTATTAATGGCGGGAGCGGCATTCGCTTCCATTCCGATGATCGCGATTTTCCTTCTGTTCCAGAAGGCGTTCACGCAAGGCATTACGATGGGTGCCGTGAAGGGATAAGGAGCAGGTTCCGGGATAAGGGAGGCATAGCGGACAATAAGGGCAGCTCCAATGGGTCAAATCGACCTTGGGGCTGCCCCTTCTTATTCACTAGTAAAGTATGCCAAGCTGCTTGCGGTAATCGGTCGGCGTCATGCCGGCGACGAAACGGAACATTTTCACAAAATGTTTATAGCTCCTGTAGCCGCACATCGTGCATACCTCGGTAACGAGACGGTTAGGATCCTCCAGCAGCTTCTTCGCATGGGCGATCCGTATCTCGGTCACGAAACTAAGATAGTTCTGATTCAGCTTCGACTTGAATAAGCGGCTCAAGTACGAAGGGTTATAGAAGAAATGATCAGCTACCATTTGGAGCGTAATATCTTGATCAAGATTATTCTCGATAAAGCTCCTAATCTGGTTGAAGATCAGGTTCTCTTGCTGTACGGGATGGTTCATCTTGCTGTACAGATCATTCAGATGAATGACCCACGCCGCCAAGTAGCCGAATAGTGCGTCCAACGTTCGAAAATCGTCGACGAAAGTCAATTCCAGCAGCTTGTCGCTGGATACACCCTCCATCGGAAAACCTTGCTTATGCGCGAATCGCAGCGTAACGCTAATAATCTCCTGCAAGAATGCGAGCCATTGATCGCCGCTCACATAAGGCAACGCCTCGGCGGACTGGGCGCAAAGCCGATCCATGAACGCCTTGACGGCAGCGCCGTCACCCTGCTCCAAGCAGGCCAGAAGCGCATTCCGATCGTCCGGCCTCAATTGAATGACCTTGTCGGCTGCTCCCGCTTGTGTTGGAGCCTCGATAGATCGCTCCGTTCGGATGAGCCATCGCTCGGATTCCGCGAATCTGCCCAGCAGCGCTTTGGCTGCAGCATGGAGATTGTCGGCTAGCTTCGATACGTCGGAGGAAGCATGTCCCATAGCCATGTACAAAGCTGCAGTCGCATCGGCATTCACTCGTTCCAGCGAGATTACGATTTGCTCCCTTAGCCGCTCAAGCCCTTCCTCTTTGTCCTCGAACTGTTCCATGACGAGAAGCATATACAGTCTGCCCCTGCTCGTGTAAACCATCAGCCGCTGCATCCGTCCGGTCGCTGCAGCCGCTTCAGCGACAAGACGCTCGGCCGAGACCCGCCATTTGCGTCCCTGCGCGATATTATTGCGAGAGAAGCAGGTTGYGGCAATCGGTACGCAAAGCGACAGCGGTTGCCGCTGCATAACATCATTCTCTAGAAGGCGCGCTCCAACCTCATCGGGATCTACTCCCTCCAGGATTTGCTTGACGATTTCGCTTTCCTTCCACTTCGTATGTTCTTCATAAGCTGCCTGCCATGCTTGCTTCTCCTGCTGTTCTTCACGGCTTTGCTGCAGGAGATGAATGCATTCCGTCAGCGCTTTCATGCTTGGCTCGTATTCGAGCGGCTTCAGCAAATATTGCTTGACCACTCCGAGACGTATCGCGTCTTGCGCATATTGAAACTCACTGTACCCCGTTAAAATGATAAAAACCGCATTAGGAAGCAGCGGCTTGAGCTGTTCAATCATTTCTAGACCGTTCATCTCCGGCATGCGTATATCCGTAATGATGAGGTCCGGCCATTCTTTCAGCGCCGTTGCGATCCCTTCCTTGCCGTTCTCGGCTTCCACGATCGTGCCGATGCCTAATTCATTCCAAGGAAAATACGCCTTCAATCCCGCGCGAATAAGAGGTTCGTCCTCGACAATCATCACTTTCAGCATGACAGTCCCCCAAGCATCCATTTACGAATCTTTAAAAATAATTATAACGGAAACGGCAAGCCCTCACAGCCGAATAATTAAGGAAAACAAATAAGTAGWCAGAATCGGACCCTTATTGTCAATTATAGGACATACGATAACCGGCAAAATCATCGATTGAAATTATTTTAACAAAGTAATTGCCAATTTATAAAACTCATGTTATAGTGATAACGATTATCAATATCAACTAAATAGGGGTGGAATTACTTTGTTTAAAAACAGAACCTTTTACGCTTTACTYGTACTCACTTTGGCTGTCACTTTCGTACTCGCAGCTTGCGGGAACAACAACAATTCCGGCAACGCTTCGCCAGCGCCTACGACTGCGCCAACAGCAGCTCCTGCTGACGATAGCGCAACAGGCGAAGCGGAGATGGTCACGTTCACAGCTGGCAACGGCGACGTAGAAGTTCCAAAAAATCCACAGCGGATCGTCGATCTGACTGCCTTCTATACAGGCTACTTCGTAGCGCTGGATGCCCCGCTCGTCGGAGCGCTTGATGRCGCATTGCAAAACCCTTATCTGAACGGAAAGGTAGACGGTGTCGAGAATCTTGGCAGCGAGCCTACCCCTGAGAAAATCTTGGCGCTTAATCCTGACCTCATCATTGCGTATGTAGGTACGGAAGGTCTTGAAAGCCTAGCGGAGATTGCTCCAGTCGTTGCCGTACAATACGGCAAGCTGAACTATAAGGATCAAATGGTCGATTTCGGCAAGCTGACGAACAAAGAAGCCGAAGCGAAAGCATGGGTTGAGAAGTGGGAGACTAAAATCAATGAGCTGAAGCCGCAGGTGCAAGAAGCTGTTGGCGACAAGACCGTATCGATCCTAAACCCTTATTCGAAAGGTCTGTATGTATTCGGACATAACTACGGCCGCGGCGGAGAAATTATTTACGGCGAATTCGGCCTGAAAGCTCCGGCAACTGCTCAGAAAGAAGCGATCGACAGCGGCACAGGCTGGGCGTCCATCTCGCTGGAGGTTCTCCCTACTTATGCGGGCGACATCATCTTCACTTGCCCTTGGTCCGGCGATACAAGCGATCCGAAAGTTGTTTATGACAACGCGCTCTGGTCCAGCCTACCTGCCGTTAAAGCAGGCAACGTGTTCCAACTGAATCCTGCAGCAGATACGTACAATGATCCAGTGTCGCTTGAAGCGCAGCTGGACTTTATCACAACAAGCTTGCTGTCCGTGAAATAGTAACCAGTAAAAGGACCTGGGCCTTCACTTTATAGTGGAGGCCCAGGTCCTTTCGTTTGTAAATCCGGAAAAGACGACTCTCTTAGAGGTGTACTAGCCTTTAGATTGGATTTTGTACAATCAAAAGGCATAGTACCAAGAAGATATCAGAGTTTGATTGGATTTTGTGCAGTCAAATGGACGCGAGAGGGTTACTAGGGGCTAGAAATACCGATTTTGACTGTATGTTTTCCACTCAAGCGTCACTTAACATGCGATTTGGCCCAATTAGACTGGATGAAATCCAGTCACCAGTGACACGTATAAATCCAGAGGATCATCCAACGATTATCGTTCCAAAGCTATCGCTCCGATGGTAATCGGGATGCTGGGAGTCGACTCGCTTCCAGCTCAAGTAATGCGGTGCCGGCGTCACCGTCGCAGCATGAGGCTCGTAATTAAGGAACATCGACCCAAGCGCCGCGGTTATCCGCCGATTCCAGCTCCGCCGTTACGATCTCGATGCTGCCCTTCGTGCTGTCAGGAGTCGCCGTATCGATTGGCAGCTCGCCCGCAAGCGACTCTACGAAATATTTGAGTTGATAGTAATAGCCTTGGTCGGCAGAAAGCTCGGGGCTGAAGCCGGCGCTATCATTCGGATTCACCTTGACGCCGGCACCGTCGAACTGGATGTTGCCGCGCTCGAAGTTTACTTTGAAGCCCATCTCGAATCCGAAGTCGCCATTCAGCGTCCAATCGACGTGCGCGGAAATAATTTTGTTGTCGTCGTAGCGATAAGTGGTGTTTACGATATCATACCCGCTGCCCGGTATGACATTGCGGCCGTAGCAGGATACCGCCTCCGGCTTGCCGAACAGCCAGTTGATCGTATCCGTATCATGCACATGCATATCAAGGAGCGCGCCGCCGCCCTTCTCCTTCTGCAGCACCCATGGTCCCCATGAAGGCGTACCGCCGCCGCGATAGAAGTAGCCGCTCGTTACGCTGCCGAACTTGCCGCTCTCCACAAGCTCCTTTAAATATACGTAAGCCGGCCAGAATCGCAGACATTGTCCGATCATAAGCTGCTTGCCGTTTCTTGCGGCAGCCTCGATCATCGCGTCGCATTCCTCGGCATTCATCGCCATCGGCTTCTCGCACAACACATGTACGCCGCTGTCCAAACATTGTATCGTCACGTCGCGGTGCAGGAACGTCGGCAGCGTAATGTCGACGAAGTCAAGCTGCTCGGCGTCCAGCATCTGCTGCACCGACGTATACTTGCTGAAGCGGCCGTAATCGATCTCGTTCTCCGAGGACGTGTCGATATTGCCGCCCCCTCCGCCGCCGTTCAGCTTCGCTTCATCTACGTCGCACAAGGCGACGACGCGAATCGGCGCGCCTTCCCGCTCCAGACGAAGATAGTTCTCCAAGTGCGTTTTACCCATAAATCCAAGTCCGATCAATCCGATATTCAGCATTAGCGTACCGTCCTTCCCAAGATCGCGTCCATCGCGGCCGACGTATTATAGATGATTTGTTTCGTATGATGCGTATATGGAGGAATCATCTCGGCAATCACGTAGTCGTCATAGCCGATCGACTCAAGCGCCGCGACAACGACAGGGTAATCCACGTCGCCAGCCAGCAAATCGACGAATCCATGAAGTCCGCCCGCTTGTCTGCGGTAATCCTTGAAGTGAACCTTCTTGATCCGCTTGTTCAGAATCGAGATCCAATGCTCCGGATAGCCGGAGTAAACCACGTTGCCTACGTCAAAGTAAGAGCCAACGAACGGCGAGCCGATGGTATCGATAAAGCCGCGCATCTCAAGCGGCGACAGCAGAAACTTGTTCCATACGTTCTCGATGCCGATCGATACGTTCACCGCTTCGGCCGTCTTCGCAAGCTTCGTGAAGCCTTCCAGCGCATTGTCATAAGCGCGGTCGTACGGCACGACTTCCGCATTCGGTATGAAATCGACGCCAACCGCGCCGGGAACGATCAGAATCGTATCGACGCCCAGAACCGCGGCGAATTCCAGCTGCTTCTTCGCGATATCGATCGCTTTGCCCCGAATTTCGGGACGCTCGCTCGTCGGCGGATAATCCCAGTAAAGGCCGCTGGCCAAGCTGGACAGCGCAATGCCCGTATCGTCGGCGAAGCGGCGAATGGCGCGCACCTCAGCTTCCGTGCTCTCCAGACTAAGCGCACCCGTCTCGTTCAACGACAGCTCGATGCCGTCGAAGCCCGCATCCTTCGCAAGCACAATGCTCTCCTCGATGCTCATGCCTGACGGGAAAGACCAAATATTTATTCCTTTTTTCATCGCGCGAACAACCTCCCTAGCTCTTCTTAATGCTAATTATAAGAAGTCCGCCGGCGTTCGCCTTTAGCAAATAAGCCGTTCGTTTTGCACAAGCCGAATCGGATATATGTTAAAATGCAAATAACAGTAATCACTACGGATCGGAGTGAGACGGCAGATGGAATTCGCCAGGCATACATTGAAGGAAATGATCGCGGTTCGCAAGCTGATCTCGTTTCACTATTTTGAATTCGCTAAAGGATACGTGTTCGAAGGGGAGCAGCATGACTTCTGGGAGTTTCTCTATGTGGACAAAGGTTCGGTCGAGGTAAAAGCAGACGATCGCACGCATCAGTTGGAGCAGGGCATGATTATTTTCCATAAGCCGGAAGAGTTTCATACCGTTCAAGTCAGCCAGCAGCATAAGCCGCCTAATCTGTTCGTTCTGTCCTTCGAATGCACCTCGCCCCACATGGTTAGATTCGAGAACCAGCTAATTAGGCTGGGCACGAAGGAACGCAACCTGCTGTCCCTGCTGCTGCAGGAGGGCTTTCACTCGTTCGAGCCGCCCTATGACAGCTCGCATACCCATGAGCTCATCAGCAATCCGGAGGCGCCGTTCGCCAGCGAACAAGTCATGCGAAACTATTTGGAAATGCTGCTGATTCAGCTCATTCGCCAGCAGGACGAGGGAGATCTCCGCGACGCCTCCTCCGCAGCTCGCAAGCCGGCCTCGTTCCAAACCGAGAATACGGAGGAGCAGATGGCCGAGCGAATGATCGCCTTCATGCGCGAGCACCTGCAGGAGCCTCTGAAGCTGGAGCAGCTGTGCAAGGAAATGCATCTCGGCAAGAGCAGGCTGAAGGAGATTTTCCATTCCCGGACCGGCACGGGGCCGATCGAATATTTCAAGCAGCTGAAGATTGAAGAGGCTAAGTCGCTCATTCGCGAGCAGCATTACAATTACACGGAGATCGCCGCCATACTAGGCTACAGCAGCATCCATTATTTCTCCCGCGACTTCAAGAAGTCGACCGGCATGTCGCCCTCGGATTATGCGCGAACGGCCAAAGCCCGCGTAAGGCTGGACACCTCATCGGCACCAAAACGCAAATAACCCTGCCCGGACGCTTAGTCTTGGAGCAGGGTTATTTTGTTAATCGCGGCCTAATGACCCGACGGCTTCCATTCCGAAGAACGGCGATGGATCATTCGGTACGGAATGGTCATCCTTATCGGGAGTGAATATTGATTGTCTAAGTAATCGAGCAGCAGCTTAACGGCGTACATGCCCATCTCGACCTTAGGCACATGAATCGTCGTGAGCGGAGGCGAAGTAAACTCGGATATCTCAATATTGTCGATGCCGATGACCGCAATATCTTCCGGAACGCGCAGCCCTCTCTCGGTTGCCGCACGCATTGCCGCGATTGCCATCATATCGCTTGCCGCGAATATCGCCGTCGGCGAATAACCATCCTTCTCGAAGGCTAGTTTCGTCATCTCGTAGCTGAGGGACACGTCCCATTTGACATCGATCATCCAGTTGTCATCTACGGGCAGACCCGCTTCGTTCATCGCGCTCTTGAAGCCGACGAAACGTTTCTCCAAACGGAAGTCGTCGTTCAGCTCCGGTCCGCCAATATAACCGATTTGCTTATGGCCTTGTTTAATGAGATGCTGCACGGCTTCCTTCGCGGCCAACTCGCGATCATAGCAGACGACCGGCAGCGTCTTGTCCGACAAATCGACGCCAACGACAGCTCTAACATGCTTCTTAATCCACTCGTAGGCATCCTGGTCAATCCGCTCCACGATAATCATGCCGTCGATGCGGTGCTCCTTCACTAACGATTGCAGCTGTTGGATGTCCGATTGGTTCTCGATGCTGTAGATGAATTCCAGCCTTATGCCCGCTTCGGTAAGAGCCCTCTCCACGCCTTCCAAAATGACCGAGAAATACGGATTATTGTATTTATTCTGAGGTATGGCAACGACGCAGCCGATATGAACCATGTTGTTCTTCGAATCATTTCTATTGCTCTTCTCCGAACGATTCGCCTTGTAACCGATTTTCTCGGCGACTTCCCATATCCGCTTCCGCGTTTCTTCGCTGACGGAACGGGTCGAATCGTTCTTCATCACTCTCGATACCGTTGAGATGGAGACACCCACCTGCTCGGCTATGTCCTTTAGCTTCGCCATCTTACTTTCCTCTCTATCCTGCATCGATTTCGATAAAAGCCTCTATAATTGCGGCAACAAAAAAATAAGTTGCGGCAAATCTATTTTATAACCCAGCCAGTCAATAGTCAAGGTGAAACGGCTGAACAAGCTTTTCGCATGAAGCCAAAAAAAGAGAAAGAAGCGTAAAACACGCTTCTTTCTCTTTCATCATCACTTGCGTTACTATTTCATTTTCGATTCCAAATCTTTGATCGCCGCATCGACGTCCCCATCGCCTGCCAACGGATTTTTGAGCGATTGCTCGCCATATGTCCAGACAAGATCGGTCTTCTTAGCCGTGAATGGGGAGATAATGCCGAATTGCTGCGCGTCGAGGAATATTTTGTTTGCTTCCCCAACCGTTGTGATGTAAGCTTCGGCAGCCGCTTTGTTGGCCGGAATCGAGTAGCCTTGCTTCGCCAGCTCCGATTGTCCTTCCGGACCTGCCAGCCATGCGAGCAGCTTATAAGCCGCATCCTCATGCTTCGTATTGCTTGAGATCGCCATGCCGGCCGGTTGAACGACCGTCTTGTTCTCCTTGAACTTCGGCAGGTACGTAATGCCGTAATCGATGCCCGCTTCCTTGAAGTTCGTCGTATTCCAGTTGCCGCCTGGGTTCATGGCAACCTTGCCGGTCGTAATCGACAGGTTCACTTGGCCGCCAAGACCTTCGATTTGGGCCGGTGTCGTATTGATCTTCTTCTTCGTCGCATCGATGAAGAAGTCAATAACTTCACGTGCTTCCGGCGTATTCAGCGCCAGAGCACCGTCATCCGTAACCAGCTTCGCTCCGTTAGACCACAGTTGCGGCTCGAGGAACCAGTCCATCGTCGAGCCCGGCGATACGGACATGCCCCATTGCGCGATATTGTTGCCGTCGAAGCCTTCTTCACCCGGGTTTTTGCCGTTTTTGTCAAGCGTAAGCTTCGTGGCGATGTCGATGATTTCATCCCATGTCGGCTCAAGCGACGGAACTGGCGCTCCCTTCGGATTTTTCGCGGCATCCGCGAAGATCGCTTTGTTGTAGTACCATACGATGACGTTCGCATCGATCGGAAGGGAAACCTGCTTGTCATTGTATTTATGCAATCCGAGTAAGCTCTGGTCGATGTTGCTCAGCTCGAAGCTGTTTTCAGCAAGCAGTCCGTCCAATTCTTTAAAAATGCCGAGCTCGGCATATTTCTCAATAAACGCAAAGCTTGTTTTGAAAACGTCCGGCAGCGTGCCGCCGGCCGCATTGGCCGTTAAGCCGTCCCAGTAGCTTCCCCAGTCCTTGCCTTCAAGCTTCACCGTAATGTTCTTATTGGCTTCCATGAACTTATCCAGCAATTCTTGCGTCCGCTGCAGCTCTTCCGCCGTCCCCCACTGCGAGTAGGTGATGGTGACGGGCTCTGCGGGTTTCTCGGTTTGCTCGGCGTTTTTGCCATCGTTCTGCCCATTCGCCGGCCCATTCGTCGGCTCGTTCGAGCCGCCATTGTTGTTGCCACACCCGGAAATAACCAAAGTCATCGATAAGACCAACGTAAATAGACTCAACAACCACTTACCGTTCGTTTTCATATCCAGTTCCCCTTTAGATTAATGTGAAAACAGCAGCATCTTGCGAACCTCAAGCTTAAGCGGCCTAGCCCTTCGAACCCGTGAGCACCACCCCCTCGACGATATATCTTTGCGCGAACAGAAAGAGGAGACCGATCGGCACGATGCTGATGAACGCCCCTGCCGCCAGAGCCGGAAAATCTTGGCTCGTCTGGCCGATCAGCAGTTGCAAGCCGACGCTTAGCGTGAACATTTCGTTGTTCTTGATGTAGAGGAACGGCCCCAGGAAATCGAGCCAAGAGTTAACGAAAGCAAAGATGATCGTCGTCATAACAATTGGTTTGGACAGCGGCATAATGACCTTGGCGTAAACCGTCCAGCGGCTGCCGCCATCCAGGTATGTAGCCTCGTCCAGCTCCTGAGGTATCGTCATGAAAAACTGCCGGAACAAGAAGATATAATAGGCCCCGCCCAGCCAAGCCGGTACGATTAACGGCAGCCATGTATCGATCCAATGCAGTTTCGTGAACAGCACATAGGACGGAATCATCATAATGGACGGCGGAATCATGAGCGTCATTAAGACGACTGGGAACAGCCGGTCCTTGTATCTCGTCGAGAACCGCGAGAACCCGTATGCAACGATCGAGCTCGATAAGACAGCGCCGATCACGACCAGAATGGAGATGGAAAAGGAGTTCTGAATCCACTTCCACATCAGCGGCTGCACGTCGAACAATCGGTTAAACGCTTCAAAGTTGACCGATTCCGGCAGCAAGGACGGCGGCGCCTTGTAGGTTTCTGCCTTGGTCTTCATCATTGTTGATAGCATCCATGCGAGAGGCCCTACGAATAGCACCAAGGTAATCGTCAGCAGCACATATTTGCCGGTTTGGTTAAGTATGCGATTTCTTTGTCCGCTCATTACGGTATACCTCCTATTTCTCGCCTTCGTAGTATACGAATCGATTGGATAGCTTCATTAGCACGAATGTGACCAGCGAGATGAGCGCGAACAAGAAGATGGATTGCGCCATGGCCATGCTGAACTTCAGGTCGGTGAATGCCGACTTATAAATGTTGTAAACGAAGGTGTATGCGGCATAGTTCGGTCCGCCCTTGGACAGCAGCAGCGCTTCCGTGAACATCTGAAAGTTGTACATCGTCTGGATAATGACCACGAACAGAATCGAAGGGCTTATTAATGGAAGCGTAATGCGGAAGAACGTCTGCAGCCGGTTCGCTCCGTCGATGCGCGTCGCCTCGTAAATATGCCTCGGCACGTTCTTAAGCGCGGCTAGAAAGATGAGTACGCCACTGCCCGAGATCCATACTTGAAGCATAATAATAACCGGCTTAATCGTGCTCTCCCCACCAAGCCAATCGATCTTGTCGATGCCGAGCAAAGACAATCCCGCATTCAAAAAGCCGAATTCCGAGTTGAATACGAGCCGCCATATGATGACCGTGGCCACAATCGGAACGAGCGTCGGCAAGTAATAAAACGTACGGAATAGCGCGATGCCTCTCACATTCAAATTCAATAGCAGCGCGATCAGCAGCATGCCGGCCGTTACGACGGGAACGCCAATAATGACGAAATACGCGGTGTTCAGCAGGCTTTTGCCGAAAATCGGATCTTGAAGCATCGTCACGAAATTCGACAACCCGACGAAGTTGTAATTCGCCGCACCGGGAAGTCTGGCATCCGTGAACGCATAGAAGACGGAAGTGCCGAACGGAAGAAGGAAAAAGAGCGTGAACCCAATAATCCAAGGGGATATAAATAAGAAGAAAGCGGATGTATCATATCTTCTCAGCCTGTGTTTCATCAAGGCACCACCTTACCTCGTTAATTCATTCAAATAGACGTAACGTTCTTCCACGATCGACTTCTCAGCAGCAAGTGCTATAAGAAGCGCGTCACGCCCTACATAAGCAGAAGCAAAAGGCTTGCCGCCCCCAAGTACGCTCTTCACGAACTCGATGCGCTGCCTCTGGCCGCCGGTATGGCCGCCCATGATCGAATCCGAGGTGACGTCGATATCTAGATGGTCGCGGGTATAATCCTGACCGCCTACGATGTCGATCGTCTTGTCGTTTTTGGCTACCATTTGACCGCCGTTCTGGCCGATCAAACCGATCTCCAACCCGTCGCCCATCAGGTTTCTTGGCTTCAGATACATACATAATCCCAAATTGGCCTTGCTGCCGTTCTCGTATTCAATCGTTACCCAAGCATGGTCGACGATCGATACGTCCTCAATCGGTTTCGCCGGATAATGGCTGTAGGAGTTCGTGATCATATTCGGCTCTCCTTGCTTCATCACATGCTGGCCGCCTGTCGCGAATACCCGTACCGGCTTAGAGCCGATCATCCAGTTAAAAATATCGAAATGATGGCAATCCTTCTCGACGAGAGCCCCGCCTGACTTATTCTTATCGTAGAACCATTCCGTTGGCGGGAACGGATCGCGGAATTCCTTGCACCACATCAGCTTCACATCGCCTAATCTGCCATCCTGCAATTCCTTGGCCATTCGACGGTAAACGTTCGAGTAACGGTAGACGAGGCCGATCTGCAAAATCCGGTCATGACGTTCCGCTGCCGCAATGATCGCATCGCAATCCTCAAGCGAGTGCGCAACCGGCTTCTCGAGAAACACATGCTTGCCAGCTTCGAGAAAAGCAACCGCCACCTCGCGGTGCAGGTAATTCGGTACACTGATGACAACAGCGTCTACATCATCTTTGGACAGCAGCTCCTTATAGTCGCCGAGAATGATGGGCTTCCCATTCTTCAACTCGACTAGCGTGCGCTCGACGTTCGCTTCATTCATATCGCAAATGTACTTCACCTCGCATTCCGGCAGCAGATCGAAGCCGATGCAATGATGCGAACCCATATCTCCTACACCGATGAAAGCCATTCTAAGTTTGCTCATGTCCACACTCTCCACTATGAATTTGCGCCAATTCCACTTTGCATTTGACAAGTATTAGCGGCAACCGTTATTGCATGCTCTGATAATAACGTATCCTTTATAACAAGTCAACAATTTTTGCGTTGAATTTATGCTATATTTGCGCCAAATTGTTTTCCGAGAATTAACTGAGTAATAACGGGCATTTTTTGTTAAATTACATACTAAATTAAAAGTCATGTAAGTGTTTGCATTTACGTCATTTTGTCTAATGTAACCATAATTTGCGCCAAATTTTAGACAAGTACGACAAAAAGATTTGTTTTTTGCGCACGAGGTTGATATGTAGCGGCAATAAAGAAAAAAGCTGCCCTCCAATTACCGGGCAGCCTTACTCTATCGTCTATTTCTGAAGAAACATGAATAAATGCAATGCCGCTTGCGCAGCCTCTGCTCTCGTAACGCCGCCTTGGGGATGGAAGAACCCCGCATCGTCTCCGATCAGCAAGGAAAGCTCCCTTGCCTGGCGTACCGCATCGGCAGCCCAGATGCTGATGCTGCCTTCGTCCTCATAAGGGAGCTTCCGCTCGCCCGACACGGGAAGCGTTAATTTGCCGCCTGCGGCCCGTTCCGCAGCTTTCACAAGCAGTACGGCCAGCTCTTCCCTCGACAAAGCTGCGCCAGGCCTGAATGCGGCGCCGTTGTCGCCGCTTACCAATCCTGCCGACCGAACGGCGGCAACCTTATCTGCATACCAAGCATGAGGAGGGATATCGGTAAACGCCTTCGGCGCATCTGTATCGTCCATTGCTGGTTTCAGCTCCAGCAGCCGGGCCAGCAGCACCGCGAATTCCGCGCGCGTAATGGCGCGGCCGGGCTCGAATACGCCTTCCTTCACGCCGTTCAATACTTGCTTCGCGCTTAACGCCGCGATAGAAGAAGAAGCCCAATGACCAGCCGCTACATCGCGATAAGATTTCTCATAGGACAACCATTGGTAAACTCCCGGCTCGCTTATACGTGCCGATAGAATCCCGTCCGTTAGTACCGCAAATACGGCTTCAAGAGACCTGTCGCTGTCCTTCTCCCGGAAGCGATATAGATTAATGAGATCTCTATCCCAGTCACCTGTCGGCTGAACGGATATAACAACGGGTTCATCGTAAGTGAACAATGGCTTTACCTCATTGCCCGTCTTGACCGCAATCGAGAAAACGAATGCTTCTGCCGGAGCGCGCAGACGAGCTCCGCTGCGTGCGGCATAGGCTGCCAATTCGTCTACGGCTCCGTCCTTCTTCGCGATGCCGATGACGAGCTGCGCCGCTTTCGCCCCGGAAGCGGCAAGCCCTCTTGCTTGCGCAAGCAGCTCGCCTGGAATTTCGAAGCGCATAGCCCCCCGCGTTACCGCAATGGCCGGATTATCCTTCATCGACGGAGCGCCAAGCGGCAGCTCAATGCTGGTCTTGTTCTCCGGCATCGTTATATTTAGCTTACTATCCGTCAATACCGGTTCGTTAATATGCTGCACAAGGTCATCGTTTGTCTCGACCGCCCCTGTCCCTTCGCCGCTTCCGCCGCCGTTAGAGGACGATACGATTTGCAGGCTGCCCACCTCGTAACGTCCGTCTGGGCGCTCGCCTTCAATGGCCAGCTTCATTCCCGGCTCGTTCGTAGCCGGATCGATCACCGCAAGCAGAAGCTTGTAACGCCCCGCAGCAAGCGTGGCCGGCAGATCTAGGCTGTCGCTTAATAGATGCCTGCCTGGCAGCAATGCAAGCAGATCCGCAGCTTGCAACTGCTTGAATACGACGTCTCCGTTCCCATCTGCCAAGCTGTATTCCAGCTTCCAGTCTTGATAGAACGGGGCTACGCCCTTATTGTTCACCACCGTTTGAATCGACAGCGACTTGCCGCGCTTCGCCGAAGGTTGATGCTTCACCGCTTCAATAACGTAGCGGTAGCCCATCATCTTATGCATCGTTTCGATGTTGGACTGAATATCCGTTCCATAAGCCGTGCGAGCCGGCGAAGAAGGACCAAGCCATGACGTATGGCTCTCGCGCATCTGGCGGAGCGTCTCCATCATTGCGTCATCGGTCATCCAACTCTCCGGATTGCCATTGGCGAATTCACCGCCGGAATAGGCGTATTTCCAGAAGTCCGGCATAGCCGATTCAGCCAGCTTGTCGCCAGCTTCCGCGGGATCGTCGACGAATTCGCCAATACCCGTCCAGCCGCCTCGCGTCCATCCCACCCATTCATCCGTGCTCGACTTAATGCCGAATACGTCGTTGAATAGACCTAGCCGCTGCTCGCTGGCAATTGGAAAAGGCTTTCTCATTCCGATCTGCTTATTCGCGAAAGCCTCGCTGTAATGCGCTACGTATTGATCCGACACAGCCAGTTTTGGAAAAACGCCGGAGCCAATCGGCCACGTATGCCACTCGCCCCAGTGCCCCAAGCTTCCAAGTTGCACGAACGCGATCCGTTCGTCGTTGTCGTAGCGCTCGGCGACGGCGGCAATGAGCCGTTCATGCTCGGCGAGCAGCAGCGGGCTGTTGTAATTCGGACTGAAGCCGGAGCCGATCTCTGCCGTATCGTACCAAGTCCCTGCATTGCCTTCGGCCTCTAACGAATCATAGAGCCAATCAGGGATATCCATATGCGCGGGGTCTGACGTCGGGGTATCCAACACGATCCGCAGATTGATCCGCTTGCCCTGCGATGACCAATAATCGAACTGATATTTCTGCTCGATCGCTTCCCAATCGAATTGACCTTTGACCGGCTCCAGCTCGCTCCACGTAATGCCCGCGTAGACGAGGCTATGCTGTTGCTCGTAAGGCGTCCCGTAAGGCCGATTGGCATCCTTCGCCCAGGCGACCCAACCCATATACGGATTATTAAGCAGCTCGAAGCTCTGGCGCGGGTAATATACATCGGATGACACCTCATGCGTCTGCACGATGCTGTCGACGGTAAGCGGCGGCGACCCGGCCGCAGGCAGCTGCAGCATCCCGCGATTCATGTAACCAATCTCAATCGGTGCAGGACCTGCTGGCAGACCGATCTGATCCAGGTACACATTCATCTCGATCCAATTATCGCCTACTGCGATATGGACCGGCCCCCGCTCCTCCCATTGACCGTTTTGCTCAGAGTAAGCAAAGAGAGAGCCTTTCTCGATTTTGTAATCGAAGCCTCCTTCCGCCCAGTAGGCAGACGGTTCCCCCGTCGCATCGTCATTGTCGCTATCGATATAGTAAGCGTTTCTCAGGTCCAGCCGGTCGCCGATGACCCTCACGTACAGCTTCCGCTCGTCCATCACGGCACGAAGCTCGTAAGGGGAAGCGCTGGAGGCGGCACCTGTCTCTACCTCGTTCCAATCATCATCATTTCCGTCCGCAACGATGGAAACGGCATTCTCCCTTAAGGAGATCATAGCCGGATCGCCGCTTGCGTCTGGCGCTACGTAAGAATTGCTTAGGAATCCCGCATGTATGGACTGCTCCGTACCAAGGCCAAGCTCGGACAAAGGAAGCGACCATTCGATCGTCTTGGCGTCGCCAGTGCCCGTGCTTTGATAAGGGAAGGCTGCCGCCGTCTGCGTCCAGCCTCCGCTGCCGTTCGATTCATATAACAAAGCGGTTTGTACGAGGAACTCCGCGCCGAGCTTACCTGCCCATGCCCATGAGGACGTGCCGGTCGACGGATTCTTATCCGTATCGATAAAAAAGTGCTCCCATATGTTCGGAAATTCGCTGTTTTCGATTCGACCGGTTATTAACGCATACAATTGCTCGTCGCGGGCAAATGCCTTCACCGTAGTGAGGCCGTCCGCCGTCACGGCAAGCGGAGCTACCCGCTCCCAGTCCGCCCCGTCTCCATCCACGGCAATACGCGGCTTGGAAACAAGACTGATTTCCATCGGATCGCCTGCGGCGTCAGGCATCGCGTAACTATTGCTCAAGAAAGCGATACGTACCGATTTGGCAGCGCCAACATTCAGTTCAGCAATCGGCAAGCTCCACTCGATCGTCTTGGCGTCTCCCGTGCCGGATCGTTCATAGAGCAGTCCTGTAGCAGCCTGCGTCCAGCTTCCGCTTGCGCCAGCCTGGTACAGCAAGCCCGATTGCACGAGGAGCTCCGAACCAAGCTTGTCGGCCCACGCCCACATCGTATTCCCCGTCCCCGGATTGCGGTCGGTATCGATAAGCAGATGCTCCCATAGATCGGGAAATTCGCCGTTATCGATCTTGCCTTCAATCAGTACGTTCAAGCTGTCCGCCGATGCCGAATACTTCACCGTCGTCTTGCCGTCGGCGCTCTGCAGTAGAACAGGAACGTCGACCCATTCCGAGCCGTCCCCGTCGATAGCCAGATCCGCCGGCTCGGCAGGCGCTTCCGATTGAGCCCCTCCCTGCGAAGGAGGCTGAACCGTCATCATCAGCTCGCCAAGTTCAGGCAGCATCGAGCCGTTCGAGGCTAAGCCGAGTTTCATCTTGGAAGTCACACCGCCCCCGTCCGAGAGGAGCGCACCGTCGATTTCATATTCCGCAACCGACTCCGACTCGCTGAGCATAATGTCCCCCAGGGCTGCCCAACTGCCATTGTCGTATTTAAACAAGACGCGATCGATGACTTTGTAATCAATCCCCGCAGAATCCTTCCAGCCCGGAACGCTTTCCCCCGTAGACGCCTCATTGTCCGCGTTGATGTACAGCGTCTTGGATGCCTCCATATCCTCGCCCTTCGCCATTACATAAAGCTTCCCGTCCCGGTTCACGGCTTTGATCAGCTCCAGTCGGTTGCTCACCGCAGCCTGATTTACCGCCGAGCCTTCCCAATCTTCAAAATTGCCGTACCTTTCGAACGAATCCTCCGCATGTACGGTCGAGTCGGCCTTGCCGCTTAAGGGCAGCGGACCTAACGTCCCCAGCATCGATACCAATAAAACAATCGCCGCACTCTTTTTTCCCGAAAACAATCCCATCGTTTCCTTCATCCTCTCATCATGACATGCGATGCAGATTTTCGAACAGACGACAAAAAAGTCATACCGTAATCAATGCTGAATCACCCACTTGAAACCTCTCCTTCACGGATTTTGTCTTTTGCGGCAATCTCATGATGTTTTGGATGCGTTTGCTTACCCAATTTTACGAATATTTAACCCAAATATCAATATATTTACGGCAAAAATTTTACTTTTATTTTATTTATTTGCGCCAAATATACCAAGATGCTTAAGTCGATATATAGGCAAAATAAAAAACCTTGATCGCTCAAGGTTCTGCTGCCTGACTATAGAGGGCATACACATGCAAATTCGTTTCAGCATAACTTATATAGTTCCAACCATGCAAAGGAGGACCATTCATTGAACAAAAGCAAGGGTAATCCCGATCGCAACGGTCAAAATTCAAAAAAAACGGAAATTAGCGCCGCTCAGCTCACCTTAATTGCTGGAGCAGTCGTTACATTTGGTGATGTTTTGGCTACAATCGCAGGGGTGCTTGCTTTGGAAGAAGAACTTCAAGATGATGCTGAACAAACCGAGTATCTAAAAATGCAGGATGAAAAAATCGAAAGCATGCAAAAACAAATAGACGAGCTCACGCTGCAAATCAAAAACTTAACCAGAAGATGACTATAATAAACGATTGAACTCCACCGCGCCCAGCCATTCCGTCGCGATCAGCTCATGTCCGGCCGCTGTAGGATGTACGCCGTCATGAAGCCAATAGCTTGCATCCGCCATTGCAGCCGCATTGTCGAACGGCGCTTGCAATGGAACGAATACCGTACTGTACGAATTGGCTAGTTCGCGAACAACCCCTCCGTAATAATCAAGAAGTTTACGTCCTTCCTCCCACTTGTCCGCCATCAGCCCCGTCTGCAGCATAAACGGCTCACAGAGAACAAGCTTGGAATCCGGCATGATTTCCCTTGTCTCGTCAAGAAGATGCCGATATACTCTCTCAAATCGATCCGATGCTCCCGATGGTTGGCCGCTCATGATACGCCATGCGTCATTGACCCCAACCAGTATGCTAATAATGTCAGGCTTCAAGCTTATCGCATCCTCGTTCCAACGCGCATAAAGATCGGAGACGCGATTCCCTCCTACGCCACGGTTAATAACACGGCAGTTCGCTTCCGGAAACCGGTAGCCAAGCCTGCCTGCGATCAAATTCGCATATCCGTGCCCCAGATACGGATACGACTCCTCCGCTTTGTTCCGGTTCGCATCCGTTATGGAGTCGCCTTGAAACAATATGGTTAATCCTCTCTTCTCCAAGATTCTTAGCTCCTCTCGGTTCAACTTCAATTGACCCTGAATGCTTCCATATTATTTCAGCCCGCGTCATCCGTCTATGATCTATTATGAGCCAGATGTGATGCAAATGAGGGAATGCAAGCAACTCGATTCTGCGGCTAATTCTTATTCGCGAAAAAGGCTATAAGCTCCTTCGAAATCCGTTTTGCATCAAGCTTCTTCGTATGGCCAAGCCCTTTCTGACTGAGCAGCCGCGCATTAGGGAGCACTTGAACCAAAGCTTGCGCACCGTGGCGCAGCGAGATCGGACTCTCGGTCCCTTCGAGCACCAACGTCGGCATCGCGACCCCGCTCCATTGTTTGGCAGGAAGCGGATTGCCCTCGTTGTAGCCATCCAGCAACGCGGCATCATATGGCAGCGTGTGAGCAACGGCCATGAGCCTCGACCATACACCCGGAATGATACGCATCATACCGACAACAAATGAAGGAGCACCCATGCCCTTAGTCATAAAATAGTTAATCGCATCAGCCCGGCGATCAGCGGCAATGAGCTCCTTAACCTGCTTCGCAAAATCTTTTGGCGGCACGTAGCCTGCCGTATCAACGACAAAAGGCGGCTCATGCAGCACTAGCTTCTTCATGCTCACCCCGCTCGCCGCCGCCTGCAACGCAAGAACTGCCCCGGACGATAAGCCATATACATAGGCAGAACCTCCCGCTTCATCAATCAAAGTCTGTAGATCCTCAATCTCGCGCTCAATCGCATACGGCTGCGTGTCCCCGCTATCCCCGCGTCCCCGGCGATCGTAATTGTATACCGTGAACTGTTCAGACAGCAGATTCGCCAACTGCAGCTGCCCAGGAAATTTTCGATAACTGAACGCTCCTGCTACTAATATAAGCGCTGGACCATGCCCCGCCCTGTCATAAGCAATCCTCGTACCGTCTTTTGAAATGATCGTGTTCATATGGAATCCCCTCTCCAGCTTTCAAGCTTCTATTAAGTCGACGAACGAATAACGGTATAATCGACACATCATGAAAAGTTTTTTATAAAAAAACTCCGACAAGCGGTAGGCATGTCGGAGTTCTTGCTGTTGATAGGTGGCTTGTTATGAGCTGCCAGCCTATATCTTTTTGACAAATTCGGATTTCAACTTCATTTCGCCAAACCCGTCAATTTTACAATCGATATTATGATCGCCGTCGACCAAACGAATGCTCTTCACTTTCGTACCGATCTTCAACACGGATGAGCTGCCCTTAACTTTAAGGTCCTTAATAATGGATACGGAGTCGCCATCGTTCAGCACATTTCCGTTAGCGTCCTTCACAATCTTCGTATCTTCGCTCGTATCTTCTGCCGATTCTAGCGTCCACTCATGTGCGCATTCCGGGCAAACGAGAAGATTTCCGTCCTCGTATGTATATTCCGAATGGCATTTCGGGCAATTGGGCAAATCATTCATGATATCAATTCCTCCATCGCTGCAGTTCATTCAATGCTTCTATACTGCCATAGCGTTCAACTCTTGGCAAGCTGGATGGAGGCCAGGCACTAGCTCGTATGAGGTGTTGGATGCTGCTCGGTCACCGGGAGCTCCCCGCGGAGCATTCGATTAATATCGCCAGTTAGGCGCAAATAGAAATCCGACGACACTTCGACGCCGTCCGCGTCAAGCGTCAAGAAATAAGGACTGTCCGGCGCAAGCGTCGCGTTCACTGCCGCCTTCGCAATCGCCGTCGCTTCGTCATATTCATCGAACATCGCCACATAAGCCGTTTCGATCCCAAGACTTGCGACATTATAAGCTTGTCTCCACATGAAGTCGCCATGCAGCCTAGGGATTTGATTCGGCGGGCCTGCATGCAGATTCACCCAACAGAAGCCGGGCCACAGCACGGGCTGATAATCGATACTGTTCTCGCTCGTGAAGCTAACATCCTGCTCGATCGGGTCCGTCTTGAACTGATCGGCTTCTTCGAGTCCGTTGAACCGTCCGACAAGCCAAGGCGATATCATATGGAATCGGCGGTATGCATCGAGAAAATCAGGTTTCGAATCAACCGTGCTCGTTCGCCAATACGTCGGTACGCCGCCAATGACGTACATATTGCGCTCCTTGAACCATTCGATCAGTTCAGCAGACTCCTCTGCCGTTCCCGGCCGATCCGTGAAGCCCATTCCCCAGATGCATACGACCAGCTTGCCGTCCTGCTTCGCATAAGAGGAAGAGTCTGTTAATCGCAGGCTCCCGACGATGTTCGTCGTCCAATCATGCTTGATCGCATCTGTCCAGGTGTCTGCGTTCAAGCCCGAAGTGTCGTACATGACATAGAATTTACGGCCATGCTTCTCCGCCGCTCCCTTCACCTTCGCCGCTACACCGTCTCTGTTCGCCCGCCAAATATTCGGTTCATCGCTTGTGCTAGCCCCAAAGCGCTGCAGCGCAGCAACGTCGACACCGTATTCCCGCATCCATTCGAAATGCTTATCGATGGTCTGGTCGTCATAGGACGAGAATAGCCTAGCCGGTTCCCCGTTGCCGAGGCGCGGCAAATCGGTCTCGTACAGATGCTCGTATTCGCTTACATCGGGGTACAGGTCAAAGGTAAGGTTGCCAGTGTCATTCGGCGTCTCGCCTCTCCGTGACCAATGCACCCAACCGTCGAATGGCGACGGATCTCCCTTTGCGCTGAACCATCCTTGATACCCTGCCGTCAGCTTGCCGACAACATCCCCTGCAACACGTGCTTCATTAGGAATCAAACGCCTTGCACCTCCTGAATATGGCTTGCTTGTCTACTGACATATCCATATTCTTATAAGGGCGCCTCCTCGTATATGAGGGGATGTAGGCTTTTGCAGTCCAATCAATGCCTATTAAAGATTTTAAGTAGAACGATACCTAATCCTGTATACTGGAAATATACGCTTTAAAATTACATCCATTAATTTATGATTAAGGAGTACACGATGACCACGACGATGCTCAGAAAGCTTTTGTTCACCATGCTTGCGCTTTGTTTGATTGCAGCGGCAGTACCTGTTATTGTTGCCGCAAACGAAAGACCGATTCAATTGATTGTCAATAACGAGAGCAAAGGCGAGTTGGACGCTTATATCCAAAAAGGGGTTATGTATGTTGCGTTTCGCCCCTTTCTAAATGCGCTCGGCTATACGGTTCAATATAATTCTGCGGATAAGGAAGTCTCGAGCAACATAGACGGTAAAGAACTGATGTATGTTTTCGGGGAAGATTCCATTTACTTCGATGATGATGCTTTTTATTTACCTGTAACGGGTACTATTCTAAACGGACAAGTCTATCTCCCCATTCGTCAACTAAGCTATTTCACTAAATACAATGTTGATTATGACAAACAACAGCGCACTGTCACTATGGTGAAGTTTGGTTACGGTCAAGAGCTTGCCATACGGGAATTAGTTACGAAGTATTATTTGACGAATAGCCCGAAATTGCTCACGGATGATACCCTTATCTACTACAATCGCAATTTTGATTATGAGGCCGATGCAGCCCAATACATTAGTGAAATTCCGACCAGAAATTTTATCGTTAAGATTGACTATATCCATTACGCTTCCGATCATGAAGCGGAGCTTCAGGTTACGTATACCGATAACGATCAAGTACTAAACACTACAAATGTAACTTGGTACAGTATTCGATTTGAAAACGGGCAATGGAAAATTTATAGAGAAGTAGTGGTAGAGCTCCTTCACGAACTACCTCCCGACATAGATGAATCGGCAGCAGTAATCTTGGAACARCATAATAAAGAGCAGGCCTCAGTATTATCAGATATACATACTTACTATAAGGCTCATAACGAAGAAAATATTGAACTCGCGCTTCAGTATACATCGCCTTCTTTTATCGATCACTGGAATGCTTTCATGATCGACCATAGCACTTGGAGACAAAGCTTGGAGGCACATTATACCTACGCAGATGAAAGAGTAAAGCTGACCGACGAGCGCATCGTATTTCTCGGAGAGAAGGAAGCCGTCGTACACGGTATGCTCGAATGGAGTGAAACTGTGGAATGGGAAATGGAAGGCCCCTATGTGTATGAAGCCCTTATTTATTTGGATTATGCCAATGGACATTGGAATTACAGTTGGGATATGGAAATTGACAATTAATTTATGGTTTGCGTACCAATAAGTAACAGCAACAAACAAAAGGCAGCCTTGGCTGCCTTTTGTTTGTTGCTGACATCACGGTTACAGCGTCATTGCTTGCCCGTGCCTCTCCAAATATTGCTCCTTCTCCTTATAATCGGGCATTATGCTTCCTACTCGTCTCCAGAACGAGCGATCATGGTTCATATGCAGCAGATGGCATAGCTCATGGATGACGACATAATCGATGACCTCCATCGGCGCCATCGCCAATCGGTAATTGAAGGTCAAGTTCCGGTCAGAGCTGCAGCTTCCCCACTTGGTCGCCGATTCTACAATATCGAAAGCCTTCGGTTTTACTTTTAGCTGGGGCTGATAGATCTTGATGCGTTCGCCGATCACCTTCTTGATGCTTAGCATATAGAACTTCTTAAGCTTGATCTTCCGCTCTTCCTCGCTCAGCCCGTCTGTCTGTATTAGCTCATGGAGTTCGTAATAGCGGCCCAGGTGCAAAAACTTGCCCTCCTCATAATCTCTCGTCAGAGGCGTATTTCGCGCCGCTTCTATCGCATCCAGCTTATCCAGAATCGCTCGTCCATGACGTTTCACTGCCTGCATTAATTGTTCATCGCTTGTACCATTAGGGGCTTTAACCGTTATGTGCCCTAATGAATCCATTTGAATCGAGAACTTCGCTTTCGCTCCATATTGCACGTTAAAGGATATCGTTTGATTGTCGAATTGGATTTTCATGAACAACATCGTACCATGAAAAACACCGAAAGGTAAGGACCGGAGACGGTTGCCCATTAGCATCATCTCAAGGTAAACTATTGTCAATATATGCCGTCAAAACGGAGGATTCGATAACTTGAAGCATACCGAGATCCAGCGCCCGAAGAGCGGGCAAACATCTACAACGAAAAGGAACGGGGCCTCCCCCTTGCAGTTAAAGCCTTCCATGCTGGCACTCCAGCAGCAGATCGGCAATCAAGCTGTCTTGCAATTGATGGGGCCCAAGAAGCGCGCGCTCCAAGAAGACGTATATGAGGACGAAGAGGAAGAGGAAGAAGTCGCGGTCGATAAGCAGATCAAAAAACAGAAAAGCAATGCCGGTACGCCGATCCCAAAAGAGCAGCCTAAGCCGTCATCCGTTGATGTTGAAGAGGAGTCCGAGGAGTCTGATGAAGAAGAAGAAGAGGCGTCAGAATGGGAAGTGAAGCGCCCTAGCTTTACGACCGCCTCCAAGCGTGCCGCCTTCGCTTCGACGAATCGCGATCCGGGTTATCCGGTCAAGATCGGTGATTACCGCAAGCCGGGACTAGCGGAAATGAACGGAGCCATGCCGCACAGGATGTCTTATAACGATATTCGCAACAACGCCCTTAAACTGAGGGATGGTAAAGAAACAGCCACGGATTTCAACAGATGGACCGACCGTTTCATTACGGCCGGCAAGGAGAAAATCGACAAGCGCAAGCAAGAGCAAGTCGGCAAAGAGTCCGACAAAGAGTTAAAGCAACTGATCACCGACATGGAAAAGTCCCAAAAGTTGTTTATTATCACAAGGGACAAGCTTGCCTCGAACCCGAATGACAACGCTGTGTTCGAAGCTTTCATCAAGCAGGCCAACAGCTTCCACGCCAACGTACCGGATGTGGGCCCGCACTTCGGCGTCAACAATCCGGTGCAGGAAAACGCGCATATGCACGTGGAGACCGTCGAAGAACCGCAGACCGCGACAATGGACACGGGCGAAGAAGAGTCGGAAGAAATGACGGACACGACGCCTAAGCCTCCGAAGCTGACCCGCAGGCTCTCGATTATGAGCCGTCAAGTTCGCCGCATGTCGATCGGTCGGATCAGTGCTTTTCCATACGATGCGAAGGGTAATCTGATTACAACCGACGGATCAACCGTTAGCATGGACGATCTGCCTAAAGAGGACCGCGAAGCGATCGGGCAACATCCGAAGAAGACGGTGAAGGGCTATGATCCTAACTTCAAATTCGGGAATCAATAGTTGATGCCTGAGTTTGTCTACGCATTTGGAGGCAATACCATTTCGGTATTTCCTTCAAATGCACGATTATAGGTTTTGATCTGATCTATAGCATCTGCCACGCTATCTACGATATGGCTTGCTTGGTTCCTTATATCAACGTGGCTGCCGCTCATCGCGTAACTATGCTCCGTTAAGGCAAACATGGATAAATCGTTAAAAGAATCCCCAATGCAAGCAACTTCGTTTGGCTGCAATCCCAGCTTGCTGATCAGAACCGATAAGCCGATCCCTTTCGATACGTTTAGAGGCATGACATCCAGACAATCCTTGTCGGAAATGAACGTTTCTATTTTACCTGCGAACTGATCGTTCAATTCCGCCTTCAATCGGTATAATTCATCAATCTCGCCAAAGTAGGCGATCTTGCTGCATCTTAATTTGTCCTCTTTCAAATCTGCCTCCAAATCACCATGCTCGGTACCAGCGGTAAATATACGCGCTTCGTAAGGAAGCACGGCGTCCGTACGCTTCTTCATATAGTAGCTATCATCACTGCAGCTAACGAAATTCACAAATTGTTTATAGCCGCTTGTGGCTTGAAGAAGCCTGGAGGATACTTCTGGCTCAAAAACCGAGGATGCCATCAGCTCGGCGTCATGCGAATGCACCGTTGCGCCGTTCTGTCCTACCGCGTGATACCTATGGTTGAAATCATTCATCACGATCTTGATTTCGGAGTACATCCTTCCGGACGCAATGCACAATTGGAAACCTTCGTCGACTGCGGTTCTGACGGCTTCTCTGTCTCTGTTATTCATCTGACGCGCATGGTCTAACAACGTACCATCCAAATCACTAACAATCAGCTTAATCATCATTATCTACCTCCGAAACGACTAATAGTTCAACCTGGTGCTCAACAAGCTTTTCCATCATTTCGCTACTCGGCTTCTGGTCGGTAATCAGCAAATCAATCGATTCCAAGTCGGCAATTTTGAAAAACATTTGATCTCCGAACTTCGTATGATCGGCCAGTACAATGACTTGTCTTGCCCGTTTGATCATCTCCCGCTTCACAACGCCATCTTCCTCATGCGGATAAGACAAGCCATTAGCCGTAATTCCGCATGCGCCAAGAAATAATTTGTCGACCTGATAATCGGATAACTTATCAAGCGTGGATTGCCCGAATAAAAAACGATGCTGAGCATTTAGCTCCCCGCCTAGTAAATTGGTTCTTACCGCTTTTTTTCTAGACAGCACATCTGCGATATCGATCGAATTGGTCACGACAACGATATTTTCGGCAGATAAATGTTCCGCAGCGAATTGGACCGTGGTTRATGCATCCATCATCATGTAATCTCCGTCTTTCACAAGCGAAGCTGCAAAACGTCCAATTTCGCGTTTCACGTCCGATTCCCTCATCAAACGTTCTTTATATTCGTATACTTCCTTCGTTTTTTTGGGCAATACGGCCCCGCCGTGCGTACGGATGATGAGACCAAGCTCTTCCATCTTCAATAAATCCCGACGGGCGGTGTCGCGGGACACGTCGAATTTTTGGCATATTTCCTTAATATCAATGCGTTGATGTTGTTTCAAATGATCCATAATGGCGTTTATCCGCTCTTCTTGAAACATGCTGATTCCCTCCTTATTCATAATGCCATAAGCGGTTGTAAGTCATTATACATCATTCACTTAAAACATCGCAATTTTTTATCGTCTTTTGTGCATCAAAATTCAATTTCGAAGACGAATCAATAAAAAAGACAGCACCGAATTCTCGCTAACGAGTTCAGCACTGCCTAATATCTTCCTTAATGTAATTCCGACGGCTAGAGACTTTGCCACACAAATCCATGGCGGTAGAAGATGTACATCTGCAATAATTCAGCAGTAGCTGCATGCGGTTTTGTTGATTTGACCCATTTAAATAAACACTTTAAAAGCATTTATGGAACGACAGCATTCGAATACATGTCACTTATAACTTGAGGAATAGTAAAAAAGAAAAGCTCCGGCAAGCTTGAATGAGGCTTGCCGGAGCTTTTTGGCTTATTTTTCTTTAACAACGGTCGGAGACTTCTCCGTATTCTCTTCCTTCGGCGCGTATGTACGCTTGATGAAGAAGCTAATCACGAGTGCCAGAATGGCTAAGCATAAACCAATGAAGAAGGCGTCGTGCAAACCCGCCACCATCGATTGAAGTCCTTCGAGCGGCGAGGTTGGGTCCGAAGATGTTTTCATGTAATCTTTGGCTCCCGACGACATGATGCTGATGAACAAGGCTACGCCGATCGCGCCTGCCACCTGCTGCAGCGTATTCAGAATGGCGGTGCCATGCGGGTAAAGATGACGCGGCAGCTGATTCAAGCCGGTCGTCTGCGCCGGCATCATAACCAAAGACATGCCGAGCATCATGATGATGTGAATAAATACGATGCGGCCTTGCGTCCAATCGGATTGAATACCCATAAACATCCAAAGCGCGACGCACATAAGCGCAATACCGGGAATGACGAGCACTCTTGGACCGAATTTATCGAACAAAATACCAGATACCGGCGCCATAATCCCGTTGATGATACCTCCGGGCATTAATGCCAATCCCGATGCGAATGCGGTTAATAGCAGCACCTGCTGCATAAAGAGCGGCAGCATGATCATCGTCGAGAAGAGCGACATCATCATGACCAGCATCAATACAGTAACGAGTGAGAACATCGGATACTTGAAAGCCCGAAGATCCATGATCGGTTCCTTCGAAACGAGCTGTCTCCATACGAAGCAGATAAGGCTGATACCACCGGCAACCAAGCTCCACACCACAACCGGATCCGACCACGAACCACGTTCGCCTGCACTGCTGAATCCGTATACAATGCCTCCGAAGCCGATACACGATAGAAGAATGGATAAAATATCAATCCGCGGTTTCGTAAGGGTCGATACGTTTTTCATAAAAGCCCAGCCAAACGCTACCGAGAACACGGCGAGCGGAATGACCATGTAAAACAGCCAGCGCCATGATAGATGCTCAACGATTAATCCCGACAAGGTCGGGCCGATTACAGGGGCCGTCATGATGACGAGACCGATCATGCCCATTGCGCCGCCGCGTTTCTCCGGCGGGAAGATGATCAAAATGACGTTCATCATTACCGGCATCATCAATCCGGTGCCTAACGCCTGAACGACGCGTCCGACGAGCAGTACATCAAATATCGGAGCAACCGCACTGATGACTGTACCAATCAAAAATAGCACCATTGCCCCAATGAACATTTGTCTGGTCGTAAACCACTGCTGCAATAGAGCCGTTACCGGCACGAGCATGCCGACGACGAGCATATAGGCGGTTGCCAGCCATTGCACGGTCGAATCCGCAATATTGAATTCTTCCATCAGATCGGGAAATGCGATATTGAGCAGCGTCTCGTTCAAGATCGCGACGAAAGCCCCAATAATTAGCGCTGCGACGATCGGCCCTCGCTTGATGTTGCTGACATCGATCTCCGCAGCATTTTTCTCTTCACTACCGAAATTCAATCCAAACTCCCCCTTCAACTTTATCTGTCTTATTATATATCAAAGCTAGTCCAATTTTCACCATTCAGAATAACCCCGTTTCAAAAAAATAGCACCTATAATGTCCTATTCGAAACAGAAATACGCTTGAGCATTATGATAACAAATATCTTGCACGATCATCCCTAGCTGCTCTATATCATTGGGATACTCGCCTTTTTTGACCCATTCTCCGAGCAAGTTACACAGAATGCGCCTAAAATATTCATGACGGGTAAAAGACAGGAAGCTGCGCGAATCAGTCAGCATGCCAATGAAACGGCCGAGAAGCCCTAGTTCGGCTAGCGATTTCAGCTGAGCGATCATCCCCTCCTTCGTATCATTAAACCACCAGCCCGACCCAAACTGTATTTTTCCGGCAATGCCGCCACCCTGAAAATTGCCGATCATAGACCCGAGTACGTGATTTTGTGCCGGATTAAGCGAATACAGGATGGTCTTCGGAAGACCTCCTTCGCGTTCGATTGCATCCAGCAAACAGGACAACGGCTTGGCTATGGCACTRTCGTTAACCGAATCATAACCGGCATCAGGGCCCATCCGCTTAAATGCAGGCGTATTATTATTTCGAAGTACATTCATATGGTATTGCATCGACCAACCGCGTGCAGCGTACAAATTTCCCAAATAGACGAGAATAGCAGTTTTATAGAGCTTCTCTTCGTTTGGATCTATCTTTCCCCCTGCAAGCGACTTAGCAAAGATCGCCGCCGCGTCATCCTTGGTTCCGCCGACGAAGTGAACATCGTTTAATCCATGATCTGAGACTCGGCAACCGGCAGAATGAAAGAAGTCCACTCTGTTTTCAAGCGCCAAGAGTAGACCTTCATAGTCGAAGATGGCAATGCCTGAAGATCGTTCCAGCTTTCTGATCCATTCCAAAAAATGATCGCCGTTAATGTCAAGCCCCTTATCCGGACGAAAGGTTGGCAATACCTTCACATCAAAAGCAGGATCCTGCTTTAATTGGATATGATATTCCAGTGAATCCGTCGGATCGTCCGTCGTGCAGATGACTTGCACATTTGATTTTCGGATGAAATCTCTTGCACCAAGACTCTCCTCGGTGAGCAGCGCATTAGCTTTCTCCCAGATCATCGGAGCCGTATTAGCATTTAGTGTTTCTTTGATACCGAAATATCGATTCAGTTCTAGGTGAGTCCAATGGTACATGGGATTGCCGATCATCAATGGAACGGTTTCCGCAAAGGCAAGAAATTTGTCATAATCGGCAGCGTCCCCGGTTATCAGTCGTTCATCGATTCCGTTAGCCCTCATCAATCTCCATTTGTAATGATCCCCGGCTAACCAAACTTCCGTCATATTGCGATACTTCTTATTGTCATAAATCTCTTTTGGACTCAGATGGCAGTGATAATCAATTATTGGCATTTGTTTGGCGTATTCATGATACAAAGCAGCTGCTATTGGGGTGTCCAATAAAAAATCCTCATCCATAAATACTTTATCCATAGTCATCCTGCTCCTTTATTTTTCTGGTTCGCGATACTTTCCTAGAGCTCCATCAACCTAGCCAAACCTCAAATAGGCCTTCCGTTACCCCTAGATTGTACATATAGTAAAGTCCGAACAGGAAGCTCACCGTTCCGGCTATTCGGGCTAACGAGGTATTCCACGTTTTATTACGATTGCTGTATACGAACGGAATGCCCAATATAGTCGTAAAGACGAGCATTCCTGCGATTGTTCCTATTCCGAATACGAGTATATACAAGGCGCATTCCCATACGGACGATACCGTTGATAGGGTTAGGATCACCATCGCCGCGCTGCCAGCGAGGCCATGTATGAAACCGATGATCGTCACCTTCCATAATGAACCCTTTGCTTCGTTAGTAGATTTCGAGACTAAGCCCTTCTTTAGAATCAGGCTTTTCACACCTAAGTAAACGAGCATAATGCCTACCAAAAATTCTAGCGACATCGCCCATTTCTCCGACAAGTCCCCTTTCAGCAGGACGAGAACCATGCCGACGACGAACAATGTCGCAGTATGGCCGATTCCCCAAAAAACGCCCGTTAACGTCGAGCGCCAGAGCTTCTTGCTTTTTCCTACCATTGTGGATACTGCAATAATATGGTCGGGTTCAATGGAATGCTTGATTCCCAAAATAAAACCAACCATTAATGCGGAAAACAAACTCATAATCAAAATTCTGTACCTCCTAGAGGCGATGATCCTCTACAAATTAAACTTCTGCCTTGCGAACGGCATCATACACGCTCTTCAGCGGTATGCCATGCGTACTCGCGATATGCTTGCATTCCTCATATTCCGGGGCCCACTGGACGACGTCCCCGCCATAAATGCCTTTCTTGACCGTAACCGGCCCCCATTCCGTCTGAACACTGACAAATTCCCGCTCCAAACGATGAACGGACAACGGGTAATAACGAATGCCTAGAGTCGTTGTCTCGCGGAACAATATGTTTTTCATTTCGTCAATTTTGTGATCGGAACATAACAGTTGAAGCAGCGTGCCCGGCCTGTTCTTCTTCATGTAGATCGGCGTGTAGTAGACATCGTTAGCCCCTTGCTCAAAAAGCAAATCCATGACATAACCAAGCCACTCTCCAGGCATGTCGTCCAAGTTGACTTCCATCTTCACCATCTCGTTATCCGTATGCTCGTTCGGCGGCGGCAATTGCTTTCCCATCAGGCGTGCTCCTCTACTTCAATTATTCGCCAATCATGACACGAAGCACGTTGGGCTGTTCTTGGAACGTCTTTGTACCTGCCCCGTAGCCGACGAACTCTACATTGAGCGAGGGCATTGGACCGAAACTTTCCCCAAGAACCGCAACAATCGCCGCGCCCGTCGGCGTCGTTAGCTCGGCTCTAATGTGCGACTGCTCAATCGGTATCCCTTTGAGCATCTCGAGCGTCGCTGGAGCAGGAACGGGATAGATACCGTGATCGATGCGAATTTTGCCAATGCCGACTGGAACGGCGGAGCAGACGACCTTCGAAATGTGCAACTGATGAATCAAAATGGCCGCCCCAACGATATCCACGATCGAATCAACCGCCCCGACCTCGTGGAAGTGAACTCGATCTAGCGGAATGCCATGAATTTTACCTTCGGCTTCCCCGATTTTCCGGAAAATTGCTAAAGCGGTTTGCTTGACCTTATCGTCCAAAGCCGAGTTCTCGATTAAGCGAACGATATCCTTATACGCCCGGTGCTCATGGTGATGATGGCCCTGATTCGATTGATGATCATGAGTGTGAAGATGTTCGTGGTCGTGGTCGTGATTGTGATCGTGGTCATGATCGTGATCATGATGATGAGTATGATCGTGACTATGTGAATGCTCATGTTCATGTGTCTGCTCATGTAAATGTGCGTCCTTATTTGCTTGTTGAAGAAGCAGGACATCGAATTTTACAGCCGTAATGCCGTTTTTGACGACCGTTTTCCGCTTAAGCTCGTACTCGTTGTTGATTTGAAGCTTCTTCAGCTCCTCCTGAAGCAAGTCGAGGTCGCCTCCAGCGTCAAGCAGCGCGCCGATGAACATATCTCCGCTAATGCCGGAGAAGCAGTCGATATATAAAGTTTTCACTCCTTGCCCTCCCCTTTGTGAATAAGTTGATGGATAAGCGCGGCGTTGTAGCCGCCTCCAAACCCGTTATCAATATTGACGACGCTGATGCCCGAAGCGCAAGAATTGAGCATCGTCAGCAAAGCCGACAGACCGCCAAAGCTAGCTCCGTAGCCGACGCTTGTCGGGACGGCTATGACCGGATGAGACACCAAGCCTCCTACTACGCTGGCAAGCGCGCCTTCCATGCCCGCTACGACGACGGAAACCGTCGCTTGCTGAATTTCCTCTGCATGATGCAGAAGACGATGAATGCCTGCAACGCCGACGTCGTAAATACGGTGAACGTTGCTGCCAAGCACCTCGGCCGTAACCGCCGCCTCCTCCGCGACGCTTATATCGGATGTCCCTGCCGCGATAACCGCAATATATCCTTCACGCTTGCTGACTGATTGATCGGAGCTCCTCCAATAGAGAAGCTGGGATATCCTGTCATACACATAATCTGGACAAACCCTTTGAATCGCACCGGCTTTCTCCTCCGTAATCCGTGTAATAAGCACCTCGTTGTTTTGCGATTGCAGCGAGGTTGCGATGCCGATAATCTGTTCCGCGGTTTTGTTCTCGCCGTACACGATTTCGGGGAAACCCTGCCGTTTTTTCCTGTGATGGTCGACCTTCGCGAAGCCGAGATTTTCGAACGGAGTCAATCGCTTCGACGCCTCCTCGACGCTCATACTTCCGTCCTGCACCTGTTTTAAAATGTTTTCCAGCACGCTGTTCACCTCTTCGCGTTATGAGTGGCTTAGAATAAAGGCGCAATGCGGGCTGCCAATTCCTCGTATCGCCCGTAAATCTCTTTGTACTTCCAGCTGTTCTCACGAATAGGAAGAATGGCCTCTCCCATCGGAATATTGTTTTTAATATCCTCGAACCGTTCTTCTTCCCCCATCGCAACCAATGCCGTCCAAGCTGCTCCCCATGCTGCGCTGTGATGGTTCTCCGACACGTAGATCGCGGCGTTAAATACGTCTGCCATCATCTGAAGCCAAATCGGTGAACGGGCCAAGCCGCCGCTCACGTATATTTGCTTCGGAGGTCCTGCCAGCTTCTCCAGCGCCCGACCGATTTGATAGAGATTGAACGTAATGCCTTCCAGAACGGCTCTTACATAATGCGCTTTCGCATGCGTCATCGTCATGCCGAAGAAATTGCCTCTCGCTCTTTGATTCCAAAGCGGAGCCCGTTCGCCGTTAATGTAGGGCAGGAATAATAGACCTTCGGCCCCCGGAGGAGATTGGTCCGCCTCGGCAAGGAAACTTTCGTAGCTGCTAGAGTCGTTCAGCAATTGCTTCAACCACTGCAGAGCGATGCCTCCGTTATTCGTTGGTCCGCCAATAATATAAGAATCGTTCGTGAACGAATAACAAAACGTCTCACCGCTTTGACTGACTTTCGCTTCACGAGCGAATTGCCGGATCGCTCCGCTCGTTCCGACCGTTACAGCCACCTCGCCTGGCAAGAGCGCACCGGTTCCCAGATTGGATAGCTGGCCGTCGGCAGCTCCGATTACGAAGCATACCGATGGCGATAGCCCCATTTGTTCAGCGATATCTGCCTTAAGATCTCCCAATAAAGTCGTTGGAGGTACGATCTCCGACAACTGATCTGCGGAAATTCCCGCGAGCTCCAGCAGTTCCTCATCCCAATCCAAGGCGGATGGATTGAACAGGCCGGTAGCCGACGCCATCGAATAATCGATTATTCGTTTGCCGAACCAGCAATGAATGACATATTCCTTAATTGACATAAAGTACGAAGCCTGAAGGTACGCTTCGTCATGCTCCTCTTTCATCCATAGCAGCTTCATGAATGGCGTCATCGGATGGATTGGCGTGCCTGTCTTCGCATACAGACGGCTCCGTTTCTCATCCGTCATCCGATCGGCTTGCTCCGTTCCTCGGCCGTCCGCCCAAATGTATGCGGGGGATAATGGCAGTCCTTGCTCGTTCACAGGCACTAGCGAGTGCATGGCGGCGGAGAAGCCGATCGCTATAAGCTGTTCTCTGTCTATCGCCGCCTTGCTGACCGCTTCCCTTACGGCTTGAACCGCCAACCGTTCAATCTTGGCGGCATCCTGCTGTGCCCATCCCTGCTGTGGATATTGTGTAACAATCATCCGTTCCCCATGGGAGACTAGATTTCCGATTCGATCGAAAAGGCATGCCTTCACGCTCGTCGTTCCGATATCGAGTCCCATAACATAAGTAGACATGCGATTACCTTCCTTTTTGACAAAATCATCGAGTATGGATTCGGCTTACAGGTTAAGCGACTTGTTCATGCTGCCGCTCCGGTAGCCAAGCAGATCCAAAGTGACGAACTTATAGCCATATGCCTGCAAACGCTCGACGATTGCCTCGTGGTTGGACAGAACCACCGCCATATCCCCGGGTTCTACTTCAATTCGGGCAATTTCTTGATGCGTTCTCACACGAACTTGACGTATCCGAAGCGATTTCAAATAAGCCTCGGCCCGCTCCACCTTTTGCAGCTTTTCATTCGTAATAGTCTCGCCGTAAGCGATTCGAGACGACAGGCAGGCGAAAGAAGGCTTATCCCACGTCGGCAGCCCGAACGCGCTGGACAGCTCCCGAATCTCCTGCTTGTACAAGCCGGCTTCCAGCAGCGGTCCTCGAATGCCCCTTTCTTTGGCGGCCTGCATGCCCGGGCGGTGCTCATTCATATCGTCGGCGATGACTCCGTAAACGATATTGGCGAAGCCCCTCTCTTCGAGCAAAGGAAGCAAGTGGTCGAACAGGCTGCTTTTGCAGAAGTAGCAACGGTTTTTATTGTTCTCCGCGTACCCTGGAATTGCCAGCTCAGAGGTTGAAATGATCTCGTGACGCACCCCAACTAAATCCGCCAGCTGCTCTGCTTCTTTCAGCTCGCTTGTCGGATAGGTCTCGGAATCGGCCGTTACAGCCAGAACGTGCTGCGCGCCTAACGTTTCCACGGCAGCCTTCAGCAGGAACGTGCTGTCAACGCCACCCGAGAAAGCAACGACGACGGACCCCATCTCGCGCAGGATCTCTTGCAGGGCAGCATATTTATCCTTAATCACTTTATAGTCTCCTCTCTAAATCGTCATGCTGCCGAAGCCGCCGTCAACGCGCACGAGCGTTCCGGTGACAAAACCCGATGCTTTGTCCGACGCGAGCCAAACCGCCGCACCTTGCAGCTCCTCCGGCGTACCGAACCGGTTCATCGGCGTATGCTTCATAATGGAGGCGACGCGTTCCTCGCTTAATATTTTCCGATTCTGTTCCGCTGGGAAAAATCCAGGTATAATGGCGTTCACCCTAACCCCTTGCTCCGCAAACTCGCGAGCGAGAAATTGCGTTACGCTGTTCAAGCCCGCTTTGGACACGGAATACGTGAAAACTTTGGATAATGGCGTTGTCGACGAAACCGACGAGATGTTAATAATGCTGCCTCTCCGTCCTTGCTCAATCATGCGTTTGGCGAAAATTTGGCAGGTAAGGACGATGCCCTTCAGATTTACGTCCATAATGTCGTCCCACTCCTCCATTTCCAGTTCAAAGAACGGCGTAGGACTGTTCTTGCCTGGCGCGTTAACCAGAATATCGCAGCCTCCGGTCCATGCATCAATCTCCGAGGACAATTCGCGGAGCGATTCTTTGGAACCGACATCGGCTTGAAAAGCTTTTGCGCTACCTCCGGCGACGACTATTTCTTCAGCCACCGATTTCGCTTTGTCATAGTTCCGTCCAACGATTGCGACATGCGCCCCGTGAGCGGCCAAGCCTGCCGCCATAGAAGAACCAAGCACGCCGTTGCCTCCCACTACAACCGCCGTCTTTCCCGTCAAATCAAACAAATTAACCATTACCTATCTCCCCCGCTACCGTTAAAATAAGTTGCCTTCGTTATCGAAAGGCAGTTCGTATAAATCCTGGACGATTTCCATCTTGGGATGACGCCGCACGTCGTCCAGCAGCGCTTCGGATACTTCGATAACGCCAAGCTCCAACGTGTTTTTGATCCGTACCATTCTTACTTGTTCAAAATGTAAAATATTGCAGGTCTTGATGGACGCCTGAATCGTCTCTCTGTCATTCGGCAAAGTCGTTGCAATCTTCGTCGGCGCGACCACTGTGGACGTCAAGCCGTTCGCATACGTTTTCTCGCGGTCCATTTTGTCTACCAGCCGTTGCGTCGTGAAATCGGCCGTTCCAACGCCGTTGGCGTTGCCTTCGCTCTGATGGGTCACATCCAGTACCGCCATTTTGTTCACGTCAGGTCCGCCATGCGCGTACGGCGTCGGATAACGTCCTGTAATGTTCGGATCCATGCCGTCTCCGCTAATGTTTTTTCCGATCTGATCGATAATGAGAACATCAAGCTGGTCAAAATAAAGCTTAGGCAGCAGCGCCTTGGCCTGAACGAGCAGCGCAGGCTCGTTTTCCACAATTTCCTCAGGGGTCATCGTTTCGATAAGAGCCACTTTATCGAACGCATTTTCGACCGAGGCGACGCCAAACAAGAACGGTTTGTGCTCCATAATCATCTTGGCCATTGCCGGTACGTTCTCGGCCATATATTTAAAGCCGAGCTGGTGACAAGCTTCCGCTCCTTTTTGCTTGCCAAGCCCTATGCTTATCATCTTCATCATGCCGCTCTCCACCTCGCCTCGGAACGCCGTATGAGGCTTGATTCGATTAATGACAACCATTCCGTCTGCGGCAGCGGCGAACTGATCGACATATACGGGTAATCCGTTAGGCAGCTCGCCAATCTTGACGACCTCCATCGATGACCGGATCTCGCAGCCTACCGTCTCCTTTGTAATACCAAGATGCGCCAGCACCTCGCGCTGTCCCTCCGCCGTCGCGCCGCCATGACTGCCCATGCTAGGTACGATGAACGGCTTCGCGCCGGCGTCTTGCAGAAACTTCACGGTAACGGCCGTTATCTCCGCGAGTCTGTCGAGTCCTCTGCTTCCGACTGCAATCGCGATTTCCATGCCAGGCTTTACTTTTCCGGCAATAGCCTCGCGCTGCAGCTTTGGCAGCAACTCATTGGACAAATCATCGATACGGGTCTCGTCGAAATTCACTTTAACCTTCGCCATTTTCGGTATCGGAATATCTTTCACAAGCTCCTGAAGAATCCCCATTATGATCTCGCTCCTTTTCTAGTCCGCTCAACTTACGTTTGATCTTATCGTTATTGACGTCTGATCATTATGCGTTCATAATTAATTCGTTTACTAAACTAATTAATTATAGTAATAATGTATCAACCCTCAAAATCATTGTCAATTCTATCTTTTACCTTTAGTCGTAGGTTTTTCATGCTCCATGTTATACTATATGATAGCTTATCTATTCGTTCGGATTTGGAGGATTATGTATTGATGGTTACTGGTGATGCATCCTATATCAAAAAAATGAACCGATCCTTGATTATGAAACATATTTTGCAAGAAGGAATGATCTCCCGAGCTGAACTATCCAAGGCAACCGCCTTAACACGAGCAACCATTTCGGCCCAGGTCTCCGATCTGCTGGATGAAGAGCTGCTCATAGAGAAGAACATGGAATACAACCTCGTCGGACGCAAGCCCATCATGCTCTCTATCCATGCGGAGGCGGGTTATGCGCTTGGTATCGATTTGGAGTTTGGACGGGTCACGTTCGCAGTTGCCAATCTGCAAGGCTCGATCGTAGCAACGGATACGATTCCGCTTGAATCGACATTGTATGAGGACATTTTAAACCTGCTCCTTACGTCGATTCGATCCTACCAGGAACGGTATGCATCCTGCAGGTATGGTATTGTCGGAATCGTTATCGGCGTTCACGGTCTCGTATCGACTGAAGAAGTCATTCACTACATTCCTTCGTTCGATTGGCATGACGTAGCGTTAAAAAACGATCTCGAGAAGACGCTTGGGGTCGTGGTGCACTTGGAGAACAACGCCAATCTGAGCGCGTTCGCGGAGCGTACTTTTTTCCATCACGAAACGGATAATTTACTATGCGTTACCTTATACTCAGGCATTGGCTTAGGAATGATGATTAACCATGCTTTCTTCCGCGGGCAAGACGGTTTTGCCGGCGAGATCGGCCATATGATTATCGTTCCGGACGGTCACCCATGCAGTTGCGGCAATAAAGGCTGCTGGGAGAAATACGCTTCCGAAGCAAGTGTCTTTGGGCAATTAAGAGCGGATAAGCACGGCGCAGCTGTTACATATGAACAAATAGATCGTTGGCTAAAGGAAGGCGATACCGAAGTCCATGAAGCCATGAAGACGTATATTTACTATCTGTCCATCGGGTTAAATAACATTATCAACATCTACAATCCCGAGATCATCGTGCTGGATAGCGAGTTATTGCGCCTTTACCCGAATTCTTTGGGGGAGATCCGTCAACATATGCATTCCCGAATCAGTCATTACCGCGAAATGGAACTATCCGCAACCGGAAAGCAGTCTTGCGTACTTGGTGCATGCGCCCTTGCGATCCAGAAATTTCTCCAAGTCCCCACTTTGAATTTACGCCAAGGTTAGATCATTTGGATTGAAAAGAACAAAGGCCTTGGCCTTAGCCAAGACCTTTGTTCTCCCGATTAAAGCGCTTCAGCCTTCGATTCAGAACTACACTTTTTTTATAATGGTGAGTTCTTTATTAATGGCGAATAAGAGCTTGTCGGGGAAATTTTCCGGCGCCATGMCTGCCAGCATGTCAATCGTAAAGCCTTGCATCATGGGGTATTGCGGCACGTCCCTGAAACCTTCTCCAATATACTTATTCAGGACGATTTCCGCATCTTTATTCGCGAACAACTCTTTAAAGGTGCAACGAGTGGAATACACATCGTCTGTAATCTGTAACTCCGCTAATTCTTCCTTGCTCGTTTCGGGGAGCTCGAACCAGTTTTTGGCTTCTTTCCCTTGGTCCGAAACCTGCGGCGCCTCATAACTTGCATTTGATTCTTCCACCCTGCTAAACCGAGCAATATCTTGATAGGTTACAAGATTTTCACTTGCCACTGTACGGATTTCATTCACGCCCTCTGCCAGTACGACATTCTCGAAGACAAAGACCTTCTCTTCACTCGATATAGATTGCAGCTCTTCGCCATTCAAATAAAGCGTAACCTTATTGCAATTTGAATAGACCTTAACCTGTATGCTGTCCTCCGCCCGATCCACAAAGCGCTTGCTCGTAATATGGACGAATTTGTCGTCGGACCAATGAGCTTTGTACATATAGAAAGCATCCTTCTTAATCTTTCTATCGTAGGTGACCAGCCCTTTGTTATTCCGCCCTTTGACTCCGCCCTCGTCCCTTATATTGGCTCCAAAATCAAACATATTCCATACATACGTTGCCCAAAGGAACGGTTTTTTCTCGAAAATTTTCCAAGCAACCTCATGATACAGCGCGTGGTATTCTTCCGTGTAGTCCTTCACCTTGGGCTCAGCGCTGTGGTATTGCACGATCCCTTCTACGCCATATTCGGAAATACATAGCGGTCTGTCGGGATTGATCTCATGGAACTTGTCTATCCACGGATCAAAATCTTCTGTCTTGCCGTGATACCAGCCGTAATACTTATTGTAGCCGACAACGTCCGTCATGCGGTTGAATTCGTCTCTCTCGTCGACGAATAAAACGTTGGCCATCGTCGTCAGTCGAGTAGGGTCTTCTTTTTTGGTCAATTCGTTTAACTCTTTAACGAGCCTCCTAACCTCCGGACGCTCTCCGCCGATTTGGATTTCATTTTGCAGCCCCCAGAATATGATCGAAGGGTGATTGAAATTTTGTTTGATCAGTTCCAGCATCTGCTGCTTGGCATTAATCCCTTCCACTTCGTTCTGAGACATAATCGAAATGAAAGGTATTTCCGCCCATACGACCATGCCTTCCTTGTCGCACAAATCGTAAAAGGTTTGGCTGTGCTGGTAGTGGGCGAGCCGAAGCGAAGTCGCGCCGATTTCTTTAATCAACTCCATGTCTTCGACCTGCTCTTGTTCCGTTATAGCCCAGCCCATATCTTTTCTGTCCTGGTGTCTCGATACGCCATGCAAAGGCAAATGCTCGCCGTTCAAGAAGAAACCTTTCTCCGAGTCGACATGAAAGTACCTAACGCCGAACGGAATCGCGATTTCATCCACCGTATCGTTAAAGCTAGTCATTGAAACCGTTGCCTGATACATATAGGGATTTTTTCTTCCGTGCCAGAGAATCGGATTGTCGATGACGCAAGCCAGCGTTTCCGTTCTTGCCTCGCCTGCGGCCAAGACGACTTCCTTGGCAGCATAAGTTACGCTGCCTCCATCTGCATCCGCAATATTTGCCCAAAGTCTAACCTTTTTCTCTTCGTCGCTGTCATTTACCAATCTGGAATCGATTTTGAGATGGGCCTTTTCCTTCGACACCTGTTCCTGCACGATATAAACGCCGCTCGAACCGTAATCCATCGTGTCGAAATGAACCGGATTCGTTACAATGATGTTCACGTCGCGGTAAATGCCGCCGTAGAAAGTAAAGTCTGCCTTCTGAGGATATACGTCGTCTACGACCGTATTATCGACCTTAACGGCGATCACGTTCTTCGTTCCGAAAGTAACGCCCTCTGTAATGTCGAACCTGAAGGTGGAGTAACCGCCTTTGTGCTGACCCGCATGCCGTCCGTTCACATAGACATCGGTTATGCTATTAGAACCGTTAAATTCGATAAATACTTTCCTTCCCTCATCGGAAGAATCAAGGACGAGCTCCTTTCTGTACCAGCACGCGCCTTGGTAATATTCATATCCGTTCGCCCCGTCGACCGCATTCCAGGTGTGCGGGAGACGCACCACGCTCCAATGGTCGTCTTGGTAAGATACGGCTTCAGCCAGCTCTTCATTATTGCGTATAAAACGCCATCCATCATTGATCGGACTGATCTTTCTCATTCTATTCGCTCCTTCAGAGACYTTGTCTCTACTTTCTTATATTTGAAAAAAATCCCCTTACGATACAGGAGCGGATTCCGCGCCTGCCTTCGTTAAGGGGAACGATGTTCCTCGTTTAATAGGCCGTCCAGCCCGCATCCGCGGTAACTGTCGTGCCGTTGACAAAGCTGGAATCGTCGGAAGCCAGGAACAGTGCAACCTTCGCAATATCTTCCGGTTGACCTAAGCCTGGGTTGATGCCCATGCCGATCTGCGCGCGCTCCGCGCCGAACAGATTCGGTGCCGTTAAGGACATTGCGATATTCGTAGCGACCGCGCCTGGCGCGATCGCATTGCAGCGAATGCCGTGCGTCGCATACTGGAAACCGACGTTCTTCGTAAATCCGACGACGGCATGCTTCGAAGCGGTATAGGCAGCGCCAGCCCGGGAACCGAACAAGCCGCCGGCCGAAGCGATATTCACGATGACGCCTTTCTTCTGGCCGATGAAGATAGGAAGAACTTTCCGCGTCGTCCGCATCGGACCAGTCGTGTTCACGGCGAACACCTTGTCCCATAGCTCGTCCGTCAAGTCCCCCGCAGGAACGAAATTGTCCATGATGCCGGCATTGTTGACAAGAATGTCCACCGTTCCGTACGTTTGAACCGTGGTGTCGATCAAGCGCTGAACGTCTTCTTCGACGGCGACATTGGTTGCCGCCGCGATAGCCGTTCCGCCTTTCGCTTCGATTCCCTCGACCACTTTGCCGGCATTATCGACGTTCACATCGGAAACGACCACTTTCGCGCCTTCTTCGGCGAAGAGCTCCGCGATTGCTTTGCCCATCCCCGATGCCGCTCCCGTGACGATCGCTACTTTACCCTTAAGTTTCATCTATTCAACCTCCTTAGTTCCGACACATCGAAATACCCGATTATTTATCATTTATTGTTCAATAGCAGCCAAATCGGCAACGATGAGTGCCAGTGTTTCCGCAGACACGCCTGCTTGCGGGAATGCTGCCAATTGGCTTAGCGAGAACCCTCCAGCCATTCCGGTCATCGGATTAGTCGAAAATCCAGGGAGATGCTTGTCCACCACGGCTTTCGCCGCATCATTCGCCAACAAATCTCCTACTTTGGAATTTTGATCGAATTTCATTGTCGTATTCACCTCCTTAAGTCATGCGATAGTTTGCTTGCTAACTATAATGATATCCCTTTGATCCAAGCCGGACTAACGGTTAGACGACATCTCGAATGACACTTTCACGACTTCTGCGCCTTCTTTATTGGTAGCCGAACAATTTGATTTTCAGCAACGTAGGCTTCTCATACCGCATGATCGCAACCTCGTCCCCATTCAGCCTCCGAGTCATTTGCCAATTCCCTTGTTCAAAACGACCTTCCTCCAGCGATAAAATATCTACGTTAGGCTTTGCCGGATTTGCGGAGAACGGGAAGACGGCACAGCCGTTGGCAATGATATAAAACTCGTCCGCGGCCCTCTTCAGCACAAGGCACACTCCGTCTTTCCGAGTCAAAAGGGGCATATTCATCAGTACTTTGAAGCCAAACTCCCCGAACATCAACATGTCCCGTTCCGGACGCTCGACGATCGCGGCCTGCAAATCCGATGTTCCGTATTTTTCCGTCAATAACGGCATCATGCTGTTAATCGTTTTGTTATACCATGAGTATTCCTCTACGTTTTGCGGTGTTTTCAACATAGGGTCGGAAACATCCACCCCGAACAGATAGCTGTCGATGGCCGTGAACGGTTCTCCCATATCTTCAAAACCGAACGGTGCAAATCCGAGCGCATGATAATGCCCAACCACATAAACGAGCCTCGGGCCTGCGTAGCTATGGGTCGCCGTCTCTGGAATAAAGAGAGGATTATTCATCTTGACGTACTCGTCGCACACGTCGCAGAAATTTTGAACATAAATATCCGGTGCGATCACATCCACATGAGGCGCGCAGTATTTCCACACTTCCATCACGCGAGATACCGGACCGCCGCTCGGAAACTTCCCGGCCTTCTGACCTTTGTCCAACCAGCAGTTGGCCATCATAGGCAGGGAATAAATCTCCTTGCCTGCGGCGGCTACTTTATCGATATAACTTGMAACGTGATACGCGCTGAATAGTTCCTCCGCCACATCTCCGAACACTGCCTGCCAGTTGCCGCTCTTCGCGCCACTCTCGACGGCCTGGCGCACATCCGAGGCCATGGTCCCGATTTGCGTATTCATATAATCGACGAACAGCTGCGGGACATCCGCTTCAAACAAGGCGTCGGCCGCATCGGAGTGTTCTCTCGCCGCCCCTTGCAGCCCCGGTTCGTTCTCTACCTGAATCATAATAACCGTCTGCTCTTTTTCGTCCACTTGTTTGATATGCAACATCAATTCCCGAAACGCTTTGGCATCAGCCGCATTCGTTGCTTCGCAAAGATAGGACAATGTCGTATAGGACATCCCATGGAAATCCTTTAAATTGGTCTTCTTCTTGCCTTTCTCGACTTCTGCTCTTTGGAAGCGTTCCATATCCGTCTTGACCCATGAAGGAGCATAATAGCACTGCGCGTTTTTCCAGGCGCCAAACCACAAGAAGCCAATTCTCATCCCATGCCTTCTCGCCTGGCCGATCAGCTCGTCCACCAGTCTGAAATCGAATACGCCTTCTTCGGGTTCAACCATTTCCCAGGTCACGGGCAACAATAAACTGTTCAGGCCGAGCTTGACAGCTTTTTCCCAGATGGGTTCCATATATTCAGCCGATGACGAGCTTGAATTATGGACTTCTCCCGCCAACATAATAAACGGTCTTCCTTGATCGACTAGCAGATGTTCTTTTCTTTGCATCACTTGATTCAACATGTAAATTCCCCTCTTCATGTAGATTAATGGTATTTACGACTCCGCCATCCCGCGAAGAATCGCCACTTTGTTTCATCATATCTTCTCGCTCTTGGGAGGACTAACGGTTAGACGACATGCTGAATAACACTTTCACGACCAATCGTAAACGGCTGACGCCTAAGAAAAAGAAGCTGCCGCATTAAGCGACAGCCTCTTCCTTGGTTAACCGGGCTGATTACGAAATTCCGTCGGCCCTGTTCCTACATATTTTTTGAATATTTTTGCAAAGTGGGAGAAGTTCGTATATCCGACCGAAGAAGCGATGGCGCTGACGGACACGCTCGTTTGGAGCAGCAGTTCCTTCGCTTTATTTATCCTTTCCAATAGGACGTAATCCGAAATGGAGTATCCCGTTTCCTTCTTGAAAATTCTGGATAAATAATCAGGATTCAAATACACCTGCTCAGCGATCGTCTCTCGCGACAAATCTTGATCCATGTTGAGCGCAATGTACCGTTTAACGGTTAGAACGACCGTATCGTTTTCCTTGACCGCATCCGCTTGATACATGGCTTTGTTGACGGCATGATGAACCCAGGCAATCATATCGGTAACGGAACGCCCAGCCAGCTCCGATAAGCGTCTTGACAGTTCATCCCCGAATAACTGGTGAGCCTGTATGCCATTCGTGTTCAGAAACGTATACAGAACCTGGATAAAATTTTGATTAAATTGATGCAGCGTTTCCGCATTGATCTCATGGTTGCTCACGAGTTTGTCGATGTATTTCTCTACTTCGTGTTTGACGGCTTCCTTCGTACCTGACTTCAATAAAGAAGACACAGCGCCGAGTTCAGGCAGCTCAGCCGGGTAATCCGCTTGCACAGCACGGTCGAGAGGCAGTACTCGATTGAAGTATGCAACGTTGTTCCGATCACGCTCCCGCAGCGCCGCGACCATTCCGGCCATCTCATGCGCTTCCGCGGAACGTCCCAAATAACAGGATTGGTTGCAATAGAAATAGCGATGACAAGACTCCACATAAAGACCCGCGGCTTCCCTTATTCTTTCCTCGTTCCAGGGGATGTCCCTTTCCGACATCAGGATCACGAGCAGCAACCCTCTGTCGAGCTGAAAACAGATTCCGTTATCGTGGCTTCCGATAATCATCTCTTCCGCGGCATTTTTAAGCGCGTATTCCAAAATTTTCTCGTCTCTGCGCTTCATTTCTTTGTTCCAGCGCTGGATGGAAATCAAGATCGGAAAGAACACCGAATCCTCCGTAATAGGGATATGATGCTGCTCGACCTGCTCCCGGATCGCAGCTTGATGGCTGGGGATTGAATGATGGATCAGATCCAACCAGAAGCGTTCGATGATGAACGATTGATGCTTCTGCCACAATTGATGGAATTTGACGTTACGGGTGTTTTCGCTGTTCTTGTCGATTACGGCCTGAGCCTTTCGAATCGCGATCTCCAGCTCCTCCGCCAGCACCGGCTTAAGCAAATAGTCTAGACTGCCAAGCGTTAGCGCTTCTCTCGCGTATTTGAAGTCGGCATGGCTCGTTAGAAATATCGTGACCGTGTGCGGATAATGCTCCCTTACCCAGGTCAGCAATTCCAGACCGTTCCCTTGCGGCATCTCGATATCGCATAACAGAATATCGATTCTTGCGCTTTCAAACCATTCTTTCGCTTGCCTAATATTATTGGCGGTATATAGCTCCGAGATTCCGAGTTTTGGCAAATCGAGATCCGCCTTAACGCCCTCAATGGCATGAATTTCGTCGTCGACGATGAGCAAGTGATCATTCATTGCTTTACCTCCATCAGGGGATTAATCGGGATAATAATGAATACAGTCGCGCCGCCGCTTTCCGAATCGTTAGCGAAACGAATGGATACCGAATCTCCATACAATAAATTCAGACGTCGATGAACGTTCCATATTCCGGTATGCTCTCCTCGTTCGTTTTCGACGCTTCTGCCCGCCTGCAGTTCGCGAAGCACCTCTTTGCCGAATCCGCTGCCCGTGTCTTTAATGCTGATTCGCACCCAGGTTTCGCTGTCTTCGTCCAGAAAGTCGATCCTTACGGAAATATGGACGAGCCTGTCCATCGTAACCGCGTGTTTAATCGAATTCTCGACGAACGACTGAATGACGAGTGGAGGAATCGGCGTATCCGTCAAGTAGTCGGGAGCTTCAATGGACCACTTCAGTTTCTCCGGAAAACGCAACGCTTGAATTCCCAAGTAGTTGCGGGTGTGCTCCAGCTCATCCTTCAAAGGGACGAATGTCGTATTGCTTCTGAACATGTAACGGAAATAGTGAACTAATGACCGCGTCAATTTCATCGTCAATTCATAATTTTTGACCTTAGCCAAATTGTAAACGATATTAAGCGAATTTAGGAAAAAGTGAGGGTTAACCTGCAACTGCAGCCGCTGCAGCTCTTCCTTCTGCTTGTTTAGCTGTTCTTCATAAACGTTGACGCGAAGCGTTTCGATTTCCGTCATCATGGAGTTGAACGATTCTCCGAGTATTCTGAACTCCTCCGAACCGCCCTTTTGCATGTCGACCCTRACGCTCCAATCCCCGCTTCGGACCTTCTTCATCGAGATAAGGACCCTGTATAACGGCACGAGTATGGCCTGTCTGATGGAATATAGTCCCATCGGAATAAAAAGCAGGGAAGATGCGGTAATGAACCATATGATTCCTTGCAAATACGGCAGTCTATCCAAGATGTGGTGATCCGGTATGACGGCAACCAGCTTGAAGTTGCCTCTGACGGAAGCCGAATCGACGATCAAATATTTCCGGTCGGAACCGGTCAAATAATAGTCGCCTTCGCTTTGGTGCAACCGGATTTCGTTCTCGTCGACAAGCTCCGTGTCCGTAATCGGTTCTCCTTCGTCATTCGCAAGCAATACGCTCCCCCCTTCTCCGATCTGAAGAGATTGGAGGGGCGCCAGCACTTGGTCGGTTCTCACCAAGCCGCCCAAATACACGCTGCCGGATCGGACGATATCGATGAAATAATCGTTTTGCCCAATCCGGGCGTAATGCCATCTTTGCGTTGAATTACCCGGAATGCTGCCGGATCGGATCAGATCGGAGACATACTCTTGAATGTGATCCTTTTCCTCAAACGTTAAATTTTGCGTCTTATTCACATCCATAAGCTCCTGCCTTTTATCCGCATAAACGAAAAAAGAACTTAAGGAATCGTATAAAGGAATATCCTTGCTCAATTTATTAAACAAATACACCTTCGAACTGTAATAATCCGCATCCGATTCGGCCTGATCAAGAGAAACCAAATCAATGCCCGATAACATGGAGTTCAAATAGGCATCCACATCGTATAATCCGGAATCGATCTGATTCATGTATAGAGTCAGCATGTTTTTATACGAATCCGCGACCTGCTCCCTAACGACATCAATCGCATAAAAGTTGTTATATATCAGCATGCCAAGCAGCGGTCCCGTCATGATCAGCACGCTTAAGATCAACTTGAAATTCAGGGAACCCCGTTGCCGCAACAATCCGTTTATCTTCATGCTCCTAGCTCCTTAATCAGTTTCCTCCATCTTATACGAAATGAAAGTCCAAGCGCCACAACCTCGTGCAAGGCTGCGGCGTTTGGACCTCTTTTGCGATCTTACCCTTTTACGGCACCGATCATAATTCCTTTAATGAAGTACTTCTGGAAGAACGGGTAGGCGACCAGTATCGGCAACACGCCGATTACCGCAATGGCCATCTTAACCGAATCGGTCGGCATCTGCTGCATGGCCTCGCCCGCGTTAGCGCTCAAATTGGTCGTAATAAACTGAATATCTTGCATAATTCGGTTAAGCAGATTTTGTACGCTGAACAGCTCAGGGTTGGTGATGTAAATCATCCCGTTCTGCCAGTCGTTCCAGTACATAATGCAGGTAAACAAGCCGATTGTCGCGATGACGGGCGTCGACAGCGGAAGTATAACGGACCAAAGCGTCCGGTACTCATTAGCTCCGTCCAGCTGTGCCGATTCGATTAACGCCGGCGGCACCGTCGTCTGAAAGAACGTTCGCATCATCATGATATAAAAACCGTTCGTGAGCAGCCCAGGTACGATAAGCGCCCAAATCGAGTTTTTCAAATCGAGCAATTGGGCGTACACCAGGTACGAGGGCACGAGCCCCCCATGGAACAGCATCGTAAAGAAAATAATGAACATGAGCAGATTTCGGTGCGGCGTTTCTCTTCTGGATAGCGGATAAGCCAGCAATATCGTAATGGCCAACCCGACTACGGTACCGAAGACCGTAACGAATACCGTAATGCCGTAAGCTCTCGCGATGTCTGAGCCTCTGTCCAGCAAGTATTCGTAAGCCGACGTACTGAACACTTGAGGAATGAAGGAATAACCGTGAGCGGTAATCGCATTCTGATCCGTCAAGGATGCCGAAATGAGCAGCAGGAACGGAATGAGACAAACCGCAGCGAATAGAAACATCGAAATATGGCTAAACCAGGTTATAAATCTGTCTTCGTTTTTCATGTCAGGACCTCCTTAGAACAAAGCATTATCTTTATTTGAACGCCTTACGACAAGATTCGCCACGATGACGAGGATAAAGCCGACGATCGATTGATAGACGCCCGCCGCCGTGGACATTCCGATGTCGCCTGAGCCCATCAGTCCTCTGAAGACGTAAGTGTCGATCGTGGAAGTCGTTTCGAACAATGCCCCGGAGTTCATCGGCACCTGATAGAACAATCCGAAGTCGGAGTAGAAAATCCGTCCGATGTTTAGCAGCGTCAGCATGGTGATGACCGGTACAATAATCGGCAGCGTAATGTGACGAATTTGCTGCCAACGGGTAGCGCCATCAAGTCTGGCCGCCTCGTAATATTCTTCGTCAATGCCAAGAAGCGCTGCGAAGTATACGATACTGGAATACCCAATGGCCTTCCAGAAATGGACCAAGGTCAGAATCCAAGGCCAATACTTATTTTCCGTATACCACGAAATCCCTTCCTCGATGCCGAGCCATGGCAGTACCGTTCGGTTAAGGAACCCCGTATCCGGGCTTAAGAAAGCGAATCCGAGATAACCGACGATAACCATGGATATCAGATGCGGCAGCGTGATGATGCTCTGGTACGTCTTTACCAGCACCTTGCTCTTGATTTCGTTCAGCAGAATCGCAGTGGCCAGCGAAAGCACCGTTCCTAGAATAATGAACACAAGGTTATAGAGAATCGTATTGCGCGTGATGATGTACGCATCAGTAGTCTTGAACAGGTACTCGAAGTTGGCGAGTCCAACCCAATCGCTCTGCAAAATGCCTTTGGCAAAGTTCACGTCCTTAAATGCGATGACGATCCCGAGCATTGGGAGATAGTTGTTGATCAGAATGTAAAGAAGACCTGGAATCATCATAATCAGAAGCGGCGCATATTTCCGATATTGGGTTTTCCTTTTCATTGGTTTCTTTACGGCTTTTTGGGCATTTACCGCGGAGGCTTGTGCCATTGTCGTTCCCCTTCCTGTTCATCTGTTTTCTATTTCTGACTATCCTTATCATACGGGATGACCGCACGGCCAACTAACGGAATGACGACTTTTTCGATAACGGTTTGACGACTTTTCCCCCCGCTTAATTTTGAAGCCGGATCCTCTCCAGGATCCGGCTTCTAATGCTCTTATATTGAATTATTCCTAGCGATGCTTCCTAGATGATACGCACTCGGTTTGGGCTTTCGTTCTTGCGTTGACCGGTCCACTTCGATCAATCCGAACGTCTTCGAGAAGCCGAGCTGCCATTCGAAATTATCGAGCAGAGACCAATGCATATAACCAATGACCGGGATTCCTTCCGAAATACAAGCTTGTACGCCTTTCAATGCGTAATCGATAAATGCAATACGGCGCTCGTCGTTGTCCGTCGCGATTCCGTTTTCCGTAATCATAATCGGCTGCTTCAAATGCTTGGAGACGAAACGAACGGCTCCCCCAAGCGCTTCCGGATAATACTCGTTCCCCATCTGGGTCTTTTCAACGTCCTCGGGAACCGGCAGAAGACCATCCGGCCCGTATACCATACGGGTATAATTTTGCAAACCAAAGAAATCGTCATCTGCCAGATACGGAAGAAACTGCAGGAATTCTTCGTGATAGGCTTCAGCCGCCTGCTCTTCCCCGCCCGGGACCGATTGAATGTCGTACAGCGACAAAGACAATCCGATCCGGGTATTCGGGCTCACCTGACGAATCGCGCTTCTCGCCTCCGTGTGCGACTTGAAGATGATCTCCAGTCCTTTCTCCGTACGAGGACCGAGGAAAGAGTGCACCTCTTGCGGATGTACGCCGAATGCTTGCCCTAAAGCCATGAAATATTTTTGCATCTGGCTCATATTGTCCGTATTGATGCCAACCTGGGCTTGGCCTCCCCCGGATTGATGCCGCTTTATGATTTTCGCAATTCCGATAGAAATGTTCGCTTCATTGATCGTGCAAACGTATGGAATCCATTCGCCTAATTCTTTCATGACATGGGCACAATAACGAGCAAAACGGGCAGGCGTCTCAGACGACTCCCAACCGCCAGCGCGAATGAGCCATTGCGGCGTCGTGAAATGATGCAGCGTGACTATCGGCGTTACATTCGAGCTTTTGCATGCCAACAATACGTCCCGATAATGTTCAATGGCTGCCGGATCGAAACGCCCCTCTTGCGGTTCAATCCTCGCCCATTCGATGGAGAACCTGTACGAATTCAATCCGAACGAGGAGAGCAGCGCAATGTCCTCCTTGAACAGCCGATAGTGGTCTACGGCGCTGCCTGAACGCTCCTTAAAAATCGATCCCTCCAAATTTTCCATAAGCCAAAAATCGGAGTGGGTATTGTTTCCTTCTACCTGATGAGCGGCCGTCGAGGCCCCCCAATAGAAACCATCGGGAAAACGACTTGTCATATTGAATTTCTCCTCTCAAGTGTTGTCTATACTCTCTCATTCATCATATTCAATTCCCGTAGGGCCAACTAACGTTATTGCGACTAATCCGCTAACGGTTTCACGACTTCCCAAGCCGAAGTCGTCAATCCGGCAAACCAAAAAAATTCCCGTTCATGAAAGAACGGGAATCAATGTTATTCGCTAAGCTAATGACATGATCGTGAAAAAATCCATCGGTTTATCTTCCAAAGGGGCATAGTTGAAATAGTCGAAATGAGCCGGTTCATGCGAGTTTCTCCCATTCCCGGTCGCATACATCGCAAAGAACACGCCGGTAAAGCCGCCCGCGACTTCCTTGGAGAGGAAAGCTGTCTCTCCCTTGCCAATCATGACGGGTTCCTTGCCGGGAGCAGCATACGTGAACGTGTATATTACTTCGTTCGCTTGTACACCGAGAATAACCGTCGGTTCGTCGTAATCCACTTCCGCTTCGAGAAGCGACATGCTTCCGACACGGCGCCTAAGGACAAGCTTAGGCTTGCCGTCCTTCATCGTCTTGGCAACCTCGTAATGGAATTTCTCGTTCATGAATACGGTAAGTCCGGCCTCTTCGCCTTCTTCCGCCGGCCCAAATTCGATCAGCGTCTTGACCTCGCAATTGAGATGCTGCTGTCTGCGGCCGACGAACGCCGRTGATTCTTTGTCGTTCAAGGTGCAAGGCTGCCCCCTGAGCGTCAACCATCCCGGCCGGTCTATCAGAGACCACGATTCCGGGACGGGGTTCCGGTAGAAATTCCAAGTCGGCCGCAGCTTGTCCGAATCAAAATCATCCCGGTCTACCCACTCGGCAGAATCTCCTAGCGGCAAGCTTCCGGCATCGTGCTCAAGCTCAGCTCTGCCATCATTGCCGACAACCGGCCAACCTTCTTCGCACCAAGTGACGGGCGCCAAATTCGTCTCTCGTCCCAGGATATGACGTTTCGCGTTAGCGACCGGCCGGATGCCCAGAAACACGCACCACCAGCTGCCGTCTGCTGCTTGAACGAGATCGGCATGCCCCGTCCCCTGAATCGGCTTCGGCGTGCTTCGATTGGAGAGGATCGGATTCGCCGGATTGCTCTCGAACGGACCATACGGGCTGCGGCTCCGCGCGATCGTTTCCATATGTCCGTATTCCGTTCCGCCCTCGGCCACCATGAGATAATACCACCCGTTAATCCGATACAAATGTGGACCTTCGGGGTGGCTTCCGCCCGTACCTTCCCATATCAGCCGCCGCTCGCTTAATAATGTCCCGCTTGCGATATCGATCTCCGCTTGGTAAATACCTGCGCTTTCCCCATAAAAGTTGGCCGTACCCGTCAAATACACGTTGCCATCTTCATCGAATAACAAGGACGGATCTACGCCGCCCCATCCTTCAAGATAGATCGGCTCGGACCAAGGCCCTTCCGGACTTTCCGCCCACACATAGAAGCTTTTATGGATGGAAATGTTCGTTGTAATGACGTAGAAGCGCCCGTCGTGATAACGAATCGTTGGCGCATAAATCCCTTGGGAATATCCCTGCGGGAGCATACCCTTGAGCGGAAGTTGACTCTCTCTTGACAACACATGCCCCAACTGACGCCAGTTTACCAAGTCCTTGCTATGAAAGATCGGAATGCCCGGAAAATAATCGAAGGAGCTCGTGACCAGATAGTAATCTTCTCCGACCCTGCAAACGCTGGGATCGGGATGAAAGCCCGGGATAACCGGATTTTTAAATGATGCCATAGCTTATTCCCCTTTTTATTTAAAATATAGAGGGCCTAATGAATGACGCTTGGAGCGTCCCCATTAAGCCCTGCGGTGACTTAGAGGTAGAACTTTTCTAACTTACATTATTTATTGGTTGCCGCCCATTCGTCCAACTGCTTTTGCTTTTCCGCGATGACTTTGTCAATCCCTGCCGACTTAAGCTTCTCTTTGTACTCTTGAAGTTTGTCTGCCGGATCGAACGTTCCCGACTCCAGGGCCTTTCTATATTGTTCAACGACATTTTGGAGTGCTGTAATTTCGTTCTTTACTGGCTCCGAATTAAATGCGAAGCCAAGCGCTTTCGATTTGATAGCGTTTTTATTCGCTTCTGCTGTTAATTCCCATACATTCGGCAAATCAGTCGTCCGAATATAGCCGATGGATTGGTTAGGAACCATCCAGGTTTGAAGGGAATATCCTACCGTCGTCGCTTCTACGCCTTCCGGATAATCAATCGTGGATTCGTTTACCTTCACATAGTGTTTGCCTTCAATGCCCCATAAGAACAAATTGGTAAGATCCTTATCCGTATACATGAGGTCCAAGAACATCATCGTTCTTTCAGGATTTTTGGAATTGTTGGAGATTGACCACAATCCCGCCGTTGCATCGGTTGTTGTCGCATAGGTGTTCGACGAAATCGGTACAGCGATGAGTTCTTTGCCTGCTGCCGCGCTTTGTACTTCCGCTCCGCCGACCTTAAGCCCATCGAAGTAAGAAAAGGCTTTGCCCGCCTTAACCATTTCCGTACCGTTGATTTGGCTTGTAGCCGCGTCTTTGTTGATATAGCCCGCTTTAAACCAGCTATGCATCTTGTTCAAATAGTCTTCGTACTCTTTGGACTCAAATATGTTTTYAATCTTAAGCCCGTTGTCGAATCCAGGCAGAACTCCAAATCGATTACCCAGTCTGTCATATTCGCCATACTTATCCGAAGGAACGGATAACCCTACCGCAAACGGTACAATGCCGGGCTCGTTTTCCTTAATCGTCTTAAATACCTGATCCAGATCATCGAGTCCTTTGATGGAGGTTACATCGATCTTATGTTTTTCCACCAGCGCTTTGTCCATGAGGATCGAATTTGTTCCGGTTGTATAGTCCTTGTATACAGGTACGCCGTACGTTTCTCCTTTAAGCTTAGCGCTTGCCAAATATTCGGGCCCAATCGCTTGTTTGATGCCCGCGCCGTATTGATCCAAGAGACTGTCCAGCGAAATAATTTTCCCTGCTGCCATAGCGGCGCTGTAGCCTTGGCCAAATTCGAACAACAAGTCCAGCTTCTCGCCGCTGGATGACATCAAATTCATTTGCTGTGTCCATGTGCCAATGCTGATCGGCAAAATCTTTACGGTTGCGTTAATTTTCTCTTTCGTGATCTTGCTCATTTCTTCTTGAACCAACCCAATATCAGCCGGAGTTGCTCCAATGATTGGCAACGCAAGCGTGATTTCGAAAGGATCTTTTATTGCTTCGTTCGAACTGCCGCCGGACTCCTGGCCCGTATTCGACGGATTGTTTGTTGCAGCGTTTTTTTCGTTGTTGTTAGACGACGAGCATGCGCTGAACAACCCCATCAACATGACCGCTGCAAGTGTCAAAACAATAAATCTCAAATTCTTTCTCATTGCAATCCCCCTCATTTATCGTTAGCTTACACCTACATCGTATCGCTATGCCCCTATTGCCGACTAACACTTTGACGACTTTTCTGATAACGCTTTCGCGACTTGTTCAGGTCACAAGATGTGTTCATTCATGAATTTTGCGCAGAAATGGTAAAGCGATACTCGCCGCTTCCCGCCGTAAAGAGGATTCGTCCATCTTCAAAACGCGCATCCTGGAAATTCTCGAATCCATTCTTCAGGTCGTCTTCATTGCCCGGAAGCATAATCGTCGCTGTCGTATTGGCCGGCACTTCGAATCGATAGGCGATCTCTTGTCCCGTCTTTTCCCAGCTCGACCCAATAGTCCCGTAGAGAGATTCGAACGTAGCGGAAGCTTGCGTAAGCGTTCCCCCATGCAATGGTTTCAAAATAAAGTGCTTATAGCCCGGCACGTCCCAAACCGGACGGATTCCGGCTATGCCCGCGAAGAGGAAATCGCATACGGCTCCGTACGAATAATGGTTAAGCGATCCCGAGAACTCGCCGTCCTCTTTCATTCCTCTCCAGCTTTCCCAGATCGTCGTCGCTCCCTTGCTGACGGCATACAGCCATGACGGGCACGCTTGTTGCTCCAGCAACTTGAAAGCAATATCCGCATATCCGTAATCCGCCAGCACTTGAAGAATGAACGGCGTCGACAGGAAACCCGTATTCAGATGAAAGTCTTGCTGCCTGACCAATTGCGCCAAGCTGTCTGCAACGGCTTGCTTTTTATTATCATCCGCTAAATCAAATGCAAGCGTTCGGACATTCGGCGCTTGCCTGCCTTCAAGAATTTGACCGTCTTCTTTAATAAAATACTGATTGTACACACGCTTGATTTTTCCATAGAGCTCCCGATACTTCCTTTCCTCCTCGGCTTTTCCAAGCACCTGCGCCATTTCGGCGAGCAGCCTGGTGGAATAGGCAAAATAAGCCGTCGAAACGTCAGGGAAAC